>CACWRR010000022.1 GCA_902763335.1 uncultured Lachnospiraceae bacterium
ATAATATCAGAAGGAATATAAATTAGAAAAGCGAAAATCAGCCGAGGTGTTTCATGCCGCATTGGTGGCTTTCGCAGAAAGGCGGATTATAATTATGAAGAAGTTTCTCAAATGTTTAGGGATATTTTTGGTACTGTTTGTATTGTGGATATGGTATCTTGCAAATCATCCAGAGTTTTACTTCAGTATTAATTTAGCAGACTTTTTTATTGACAGCGCACTTTATCTTATATTATTTTCACTTTATCTGGCGAGACTGGCCAAGAGAAGAAAAGAAGGGAAATAACAATAAATTAAAAATAATATAATCTGCCACCGGGTAGAGGTTGCATAAAAGCATCCGTCAATACATCGTTAGGTCTTAGAAGATGTATTTTCGGATGCTTTTATGTGTAAGTCAGCCGGCTCGGTTTATGTACGGCATTGTGTAAAATTAACAAATGAATAAGGAGACATTCTGAGACGACCGGTACTTAGCGGGTAAATATGAAAATATACAATCAGGTATATTTTCATATTCAGCCGCTTATGTACCGTTGTCAGTCGAGGATAGCGGAAGCGGGTCGACGTTTCATTTGTTAATTTTACACATGGCAAACTAAAACAATTTTTTTAAGGAGTCCCCAAAATGTCAAAACTAACCACATATTTCACAAAATCTGAATTACTCCTCTGGAGTGCATCAATAATATTTATACTCGGTTCATTTATACTGTTTGACCGCGAAAACTATCTCACGCTTGCTGCATCACTTATAGGTGCAACATCATTAACATATTGTGCAAAAGGAAATCCCTTTGGGCAGTTTCTGATGGTTGTATTCAGTATAATGTATGGAGCTATTTCGTACACATTTGATTATTATGGCGAGATGATAACATACGTTGGAATGACCGGACCGATGGCTCTGTTTGCACTGGTAGCATGGCTTAGAAACCCATACAATGGCAACAGGGCAGAGGTAAAGGTGAATGAACTTACAAAAAGAGAGATAGTATTTATGTTTATTCTGGCTGGAATTGTAACATTTGCATTTTATTTTATTCTTAAAAATTTCAATACAGCAAATTTAGCTCCGAGCACATTGTCGGTTACAACAAGTTTCATAGGAGTGTATCTTACGTTCAGAAGAAGTGCATACTATGCTCTAGCGTATGCATTAAATGACATCATATTAATTCTGCTCTGGACACTGGCAACATTGACAGACATATCGTATATGTCGGTTATAATATGTTTTGTAATGTTTTTGGTAAATGACCTGTATGGATTTATTAATTGGTCAAGAATGAAAAAAATACAAAAAAACTATGGTAAACAGATAGGAATAATGGTAAAATAAATATAATTTTAATGAAAGGAACGAATACAATGAATAAAAAGTATATTGAAGAATTTAGAGAAGACTTAAAAGAATTTAAAGAAGTAACAGAAAAATTTTATAATAAAGAAGTGTCCATACCGGAGTACAAATCATTTTCAGGGGGTTTTGGAAGTTATGCACAGCGTGGTGGAGAGAGAAGTATGCTCAGGCTGCGTATGACTGCGGGAGATTTAGATAAGAACAAACTTAAATTTCTTGTAGAAGGCATAAAGAAATATGACGTGGAAAAGGCACACTTTACAACGTGTCAGTCTGTACAGTTGCACAATCTTACAAAAGATGCGGTCTGTGGACTTATAGAAGAGGCACTTGACTATGGCATTATAACCAGAGGTGGTGGTGGAGATTTCCCGAGAAATATTATGTGTTCACCGCTTTCAGGAGTTGAGCAGGGAGAATATTTTGATGTAATGCCATATGCTAAAGAGGCGGGAGATTATCTGCTCAGCCTTATAAAGAAGGTCAAACTTCCGAGAAAACTTAAAGTCTGTTTTTCAAACAGTAAGGAAAACAGGCCACATGCAACATTCAGAGACATGGGATTTGTTGCAAAAGAAAATAAGAAATTTGATGTGTACATTGCGGGCGGACTCGGCAACAAACCAAAATTCGGTGTTCTTGCAGCAGAGGATGTAGAGCCGGATAAAGTATTATATTGCATAAAGACAATGGTGGATATATTTACAAAATATGGAAATTACAAACAGAGAGCGGCATCAAGGACAAGATTTCTGCAGGACACATTAGGTGCAGAGGAACTTGTAAAAATATACAAAGAAACTCTGGAGAAAAATATCAAATCCGGAGGGCTGGATATCGAACTTTCTAAAGACGATACGGCAGAAAGACTTGATGCAAAGGCAGCAAAATCAAAAGCAGGAGAATATGCTGACAATAAAAAGGTAATAAGTCAGAAACAGAGTGGACTTTATGCAGTAGAATATCATCCGGTGGGAGGAACACCTGATATTACATTTTTTGAGACTTTATACAATGTTATAAAGGATATGGAAGAAGTAAGCGTCAGATTATTACCGGAAGAAGGTATATATATTATAAATCTTAGTGCAGATGAAGTGGAAAAAATTCTTGATATTACTGCAGATTATAAGGGAACAGAATTTGAAAAATCCACAGCATGTATAGGTGCTGACGTATGTCAGGTGGGAATAGGAAGATCTCAGATACTGTTGAATGCCTGCATGGATGCAGTTAAAAAAGAGAATTTTGCTGATGGTGTACTTCCGGCAATTCACATATCAGGATGTCCTTCATCATGTTCTGCACATCAGACGGCAACAATAGGATTACGAGGCGGTAAAAAACCGACACCGGAAGGACCAAAATATTCGTTTACAATGTATGAGAATGGTTGTGCTCTTCAGGGCGAAGAACGATTTGGAGATGAGATTGCCACAATCATAGAGGATAATATACCTGATTTCTTTGTAGCCCTTGGAAAAGAAATATCAGCGGAAAAGATGACATATAAAGAGTTTAGAAATGCTCATCCGGACAGAATAAAAGAACTTGCACAGCAGTTCTAAATAAATAATAATATAGAAGGTTGTCACATTAATGGTAAATCATTGAGTGGCGGCCTTTTTTCAGTTATTTTTTAAATGAAAAAAGCACCGCAATTTGAGACGATGCTTTAAAAATCTTTTTTGTTGGGAGTTTATACCCTTGTTTTTTGTTTGAGTTGTTAACTCTTTTCTTGTGTCTATTCTATTCTGAAATTTTATTGTTGTCAAGTTTTTTTAGAGCATTATTAAAAATAATTGCTATTCCATTATCCAGTTCAGTTTGGTTTAAAGTATATTGAAATCCGTATAATAATGATGCTAATTCAGATAAAAGTAATTCTGAATTTTCAGCAGATTGTTTTATTTTATATGCTAAATCAATACATTTTTTAAGTTTTTCCTGATTATATAGTGATAAGTATAAGTCCATTTTTTGGTCAATATTATAAGAAAAACATAATTCATTTATGGATAATTTTAAAAGCATGTTAAATTGTTCCGGTGCTAATTTACAATCTATAGGCATATTTTTCCCATTTTTATCATGTTCTTTCAGTTTGATAAAACGGCTTGCATTAACAGTTCTAATTTGATTATATACTGCATATGTATCTGCTGTTTTTAATGAAGAGGGAAGACAGTCCAGTTTTCCGAGATTTATTTTGTTTACATTGTTGCCATTTGAAGCACTTGTTAATGGTAAAACTATGGCAGTTTTTTTATCGTTATTTTTCTTTAATACTAGTGCTAAATGAAGTTTATCAAATTCACAGGGTCTTACCGGATCAAAATCTACGTTGTAGATACTGCCAATATTTATGTCTGAGTATTTC
This sequence comes from uncultured Lachnospiraceae bacterium, assembly GCA_902763335.1. Classification (GTDB taxonomy): domain Bacteria; phylum Bacillota; class Clostridia; order Lachnospirales; family Lachnospiraceae; genus UBA2821. The sequence goes on from CACWRR010000022.1 coordinate 3,744, forward strand.
ATGTAATATTCCTTTCACTGGAGTTTACAATTTCCAGATACAATCACTATGTGATGTTCTTGATTGCAAGTAGATAATACCGCTAAAACGAAGAAATTTCAAGTTATATTTATTTTTAGTGGATAAAATGAGCGAGACATATACAAGTACTTATATGGCTACACTCATTTGAAAAAAATTCTCAACACATAGTCCGTTCGTTGACACGGTATTTTCGTTGTGCTAGAATAAAAAACCGCAAAGGGGTTAGCGAAAGCTAACCTCAAAAAGGACGGAGTAAAGTTTATGGATGCATATTAAATGCGGAGGTACAGATGAGAAAATATGTGATACCGATAGCAGGTCTGACGATGGTAGCCGTTGTATTTAGCGGATGTGGCAACGGAAATGTCTCAAAATCCCAAGATAAAAAAGTACAGGAAGAAGTAACTACTTCTTCAGATTCCGGTAAATCGGAGAGAGATATATTTGCAATGGATACATATATGACGGTTACGGCATATGGAGACAATTCGGAGGATGCAGTCGATAAGGCAGAAAAACGCATAGAGGAACTGGATTCACTTTTATCTACGGGTGATGAGGGCAGTGAGGTGTATGCACTCAATCAGTCGGGACATGGTAAATTGTCAGAGGACGGTATGTATCTTCTAAAAAAATCTCTCGAGATAAATAAAAGTACGGATGGAGCATTTAATCCGGCGATATATCCAATTATGGAATTGTGGGGATTCACAGACCAGAATTATAAGGTGCCTGATGAGGCACAGATAAAAGAAAAGCTTAAGCTTACAGATGTTTTGCAGATAAAATATGATGAAAGCACCGGACAGGTGGATTTGGAAACAGATGGTATGAAGCATCTTGAAAATCTCTGGTTCAGAACAGGAGAAATTGCATTTGCTGTAACAGAAGGATTCAAAGAGCCACATGGAAATACTCTTACAGCTGCAAGATATGCTGATATTGCAGGTAAAAAAATAACAAAAATCACATATATCGTTCGTGGAGGAGCAGATGTAGTATATAATACAGACATCCTTTGCAAGAAACTTCTCGATGAGTCAGCAGGATACGGATATACAGGTGAGGGTACTGTTTATGCTGATGGTGCGACAGTTACAATGACAGGTAAGACTCCTGAGGAAACAAACTATTCATTGTCATCAGTAGAATATGGAAATAAAACACTTACAGCAGGAACAGATTATACATATGAAAATAATGTCCTTACTGTAAAAGCAACAGAGAATACAGGAGTAGGAAATTACACACTTACATATTCTGACAAAGATTATCAGGATATTTATGCAACTGTACTTTTATCATCATCTATGAAATCAGATGAGATTAGCATAGCAGATAATACATTAAGTATTACAAATAAAGATGTGTCAGTACAGAATTATCTTGCAGACGGTATAGCAGCAGATGCATCTTCAGATAAAGCAGACAGCAGAGGTGAATATGATAAAGGTGCATTTGACGTTGTAACAAGAGCAACTACAAATCACGGACTTCACAGAGGAAGTTACCAGTGCATGGCTACTATTTATGATACAGATGGAAAGGTATACGAAGTATCATCATGGAATAGTGCATCAGAGGCAGTTCTTACTAATGGTCAGGTTATTACATTTGAAAGAGGAGCAATCACATATACTGATGCAGATGGTTCAGAAAAGACAGCACAGATGGATCACTATGAAGTATCAGGTATTAAGTATGTACCGGTGGCAGTTAAGACAGAGGATTTTGAAGCATTTTGTCAGAAATATCCTGTAGTTAAAAAGGGAGAAAAGATTTCCGGAGGATTCTCAGAGGCAAATCTTGTGGCATACAGTGCAGAGGCAGAAGTAACAGCAGATACAAACGGATTAAAGACAGCTACAAAGAATGAAGACGGAACATTCAGCTTCAGTGCAAGACAGAATGGTACAGATTCAGGTATAGCAGGTGCTTCACTTAAAAAAGCAGAGAATATCACAGTAACTGTAAAGGAAGCAAACGGAAGCTATGGTGAATTCTTAAGAGTTGACCTTACAGGTGACGGGTATGGTGATCTTGGTGGAAATATGCAGGCAGTTGTTTGGAAATATTATGGAAATGATTCAGAATACAAGAACGCATTAGCTACATATGGAACAAAATTTGCATCAGATAACTGGATGCACAAGGCAATGGGAGTTCAGCTCGGACTTACAGATTCTCTCCGTTGCAAACTTCCGGCAGGAACAGACGGAACAGGTTACTGGACACTCACAGTATATGCACTCGGTCATGAAGACTATACAACTCAGTTTGAGGTTAAGGCAGAGAACATCGTAGAGCCTACAGTAGAAGAGGCTGATAAGACAGCATTGGAAGAGGCAATTGCAGCAGCAAAGGCACTTGTTGAGACAGACTACACACCGGAATCATGGGCATCAATGCCTGTAGAGCTTGGTGAGGCAGAGGACGAGCTTGCAGCACCTCATACACAGGCAACAGTAGATGAGGCAGTAGAACATCTTAATGCAGCAGTAGCAGCACTTGAAAAGAAACCTGTAGAGCCTGTTATCACATCTATAAAGGATATGGATATAACACTCTCAGCTACATAGTTCTACTATGATGGAAAATCTAAGAAGCCTGAGGTTAAGGTTGGAGAGCTTGAGAAAGATAAAGATTTCACAGTATCTTACAAGAACAACAAGAACATTGGAAAAGCAACTGTTACAATTAAGGGAATCGGTAATTATACAGGAACTGTTAAAAAGACATTTAACATCGGCGTAAAGAAAAATGCTACATATACAGTGGGAAGTCTTACATATAAGATTACAAACACATCTGTTTCAGAAAAAGGAACAGTAGAAGTATCAGCAACAAACAGCAAAACATTAAAGAGCGTAAAGATTGCTTCAACAGTTAAAATCGGTGGTGTAAGCTTTAACGTAACATCAATCGGTAAAAATGCATTCAAGAATTGCAAGAACTTAAAGGTAATAACAGTAAGCTCAACAAAAATCAAAACAGTTGGAACAAATGCATTCAAGGGTATTTATAAGAAAGCTAAGATAAAAGTTCCTTCATCAAAGCTTAAATCATACAAGAAGCTTTTTGCAGGAAAAGGACAGAGCAAGACAGTAACAATTACTAAATAAGTACAAAAATAAATACAAAGTTGACAATAAAAGATAAGTTTGTTATCATTGTTGGCAGAGTGTGAAACAAATCGCACGAAGGGGCACACCACCACGGGTGTGGGTTTCCTTCGTGCGTTTTTTTACTTAGAGAAAGGAGAATAAAAATGATAAAAATAAACGGTGAAGAAAAACATTTTGACTCTCCAACCACTGTATCTGACTATATAAAAGATGCAGGATTTAAGACAGAGAGAATTGTGGTTGAGTTAAACAGAAATATTCTTCCGAAATCGGAATATGACAATACAGTCCTTAAAGATGGTGATACAGTAGAAATTGTAAGTTTTGTAGGAGGCGGCTGATGAGAGTCAGGGTTAATGGTGAATATCTGGATACAAATGTAGATTCTATATGGAAATTAAGAGATGAATGTGGATATCCGTCAGAAAATACAGTAGTAATAAAGAACGGATATCAGACATCAGAGGATGTAGAACTGACCGAAGGTGACATAGTAAGCTTTATAAAAAAAGGTGTTATGCCTGATGAAAAGCAGTTAGCTGAACTGATGCGTGCAAGGCATACACCCGGCGTGTATGATGCCGTAAAAGATGCCAGAGTAGTTATAGCCGGACTTGGCGGACTTGGTTCCAATATTGCCATAATGCTTGCAAGAATGGGTGTCGGACATTTGCATCTTATAGATTTTGACACTGTAGATGCCAGTAATCTGAACAGGCAGCAGTATTATATAAGACATCTCGGAATGTATAAGACAGATGCCATGAAGGAACTTTTAGGCGAGATAAATCCGTTTATAGAAGTGGCTACAGACTGTGTGAAAATTACAGAAGAAAACGTTTTATCACTTGTTGAAAATGCTGATGTGGTATGTGAGGCATTTGATAATCCGGCTGCCAAGGCAATGCTTACGGAGGCAGTTCTTACAAGAACGGATAAGGTGCTTGTGGCAGGATCGGGAATGGCAGGTATAGACAGCAGTAATACGATAAAAACCAAAAAAGTTATGAACAGATTTTATATGTGCGGTGACGGAGTGACGGGTGCGGGTGACGGAATAGGTCTGATGGCACCGAGAGTGACAGTATGTGCTGCACATGAAGCAAATATGATAATAAGGATTATTTGCGGAATGGAAAATGTATAAACAGAAAAGAGGAAACATAATGAATAATGACAAACTTATAATAGGCGGACATGAATTTTCGTCAAGATTTATACTTGGTTCAGGAAAGTATTCTCTGGACCTTATTAAAGCAGCAGTGGAAAATGCAGGAGCAGAGATTATTACACTTGCTTTAAGAAGAGCAAATTCAGGTGAGATGGCAAATATTCTTGATTATATTCCTGAAGGTGTAACACTTCTTCCGAATACATCAGGTGCAAGAAATGCTGATGAGGCAGTCAGAATAGCAAGACTCTCAAGAGAACTCGGTTGTGGTGACTTTGTAAAGATAGAGATAATGAGAGACAGTAAATATCTTCTTCCTGATAATCAGGAGACAATTAAGGCAACAGAGATTCTTGCAAAAGAAGGATTTGTAGTAATGCCGTATATGTATCCGGATCTGAATGTGGCAAGAGATCTTAAGAATGCGGGAGCAGCATCTATTATGCCGCTTGCAGCACCTATTGGCACAAACAAAGGACTGGCTACAAAAGAATTTATACAGATTCTTATTGATGAGATAGATCTTCCGGTTATCGTGGATGCAGGAATCGGTAAACCGTCACAGGCATGCGAGGCTATGGAGATGGGAGCAGCAGCCATCATGGCAAATACGGCAGTAGCTACAGCAGGAGATATTACAGCCATGGCAGAAGCATTTAAGAAGGCTATAGAAGCAGGAAGAACTGCATATCTTGCGGGAATGGGACGTGTACTTTCTAAAGGAAGTGCAGCATCATCACCACTTACAGGATTTTTGGAGGATTAAAAATGGACGAATTTAATGCAGATGTAGTAGAAAATCGTATAGATCATATGAAATATCTTCCTGATATGGAAGTTATAGATTCGGATGTAATGGATCAGGTCATTTCAGCGATGAATGAGTATGATTATGAGCAGTATACTGCAAAGGATGTAAAAAACGTTCTGGCAAAAGAGAGAATAAACAGGGAAGACTTTGGTGTATTATTATCTCCGGCAGCCGAACCTTTTATAGAAGAAATGGCAGAGAGAGCACAGCTTGAGACAAGAAAACATTTTGGCAATTCTGTTATGATTTTTACTCCTCTTTATATAGCAAATTATTGTGAAAATTACTGTATTTACTGTGGATTTAACTGCCACAATAAGATAAAGAGGGCGCAGCTCAATGCAGAAGAGATAGATAAGGAGATGCAGGTTATAGCAGAGACCGGTCTTCAGGAAATTCTCATCCTTACAGGAGAGAGTAAGACAAAGTCAGATGTTAAATATATAGGAGAGGCATGTAAGATTGCAAGAAAATATTTCAAGGTAATCGGACTTGAAGTATATCCTATGAATTCAGATGAATATGCATATCTTCATGAGTGTGGAGCTGATTATGTCACAGTATTTCAGGAGACATATGATTCTGATAAGTATGAGACACTTCATCTTGCCGGACATAAGAGAATTTTCCCATACAGATTAAATGCACAGGAGAGAGCTCTTATGGGTGGAATGAGAGGCGTAGGTTTTGCTGCACTTTTGGGACTCGCTGATTTTAGAAAAGATGCTTTTGCAGTAGGAACCCATGCGGATCTGTTGCAGAAAAAGTATCCTCATGCAGAGATAGCATTCTCCTGTCCGAGACTCCGTCCTATCATAAATAACGATAAAATCAATCCGAGAGATGTACACGAAAAACAGCTTTTACAGGTAATCTGTGCATATCGTATATTTATGCCGTTTGCAAGCATTACTATATCTACAAGAGAGTGTGAACGTTTCAGAAATAATATTATAAATATTGCTGCAACTAAGATTTCCGGTGGTGTAAATGTAGGTATAGGCGGACACACGGGAGAAGAAAAGGGTGATGAGCAGTTTGAGATTTCAGATGGCAGAACGGTCAAAGAAGTGTATGATGCAATTCTTAGTGAAGGACTTCAGCCGGTAATGAGTGATTATATATATGTGTAAGATTATAGGAATTACTAACAGACATTTGTGTGACGACGATTATTTTGAGCAGATTGATAAAATATCTAAACTGTCCCTTGAGGCAATCGTTGTCAGGGAAAAAGATCTGAATGAAACGGAATATGAGAAGCTTGCACAAAAGGTTATGGAGATATGTGACCGCAATGGAACAAAGTGTATTCTTCATACTTATTATGATGTTGCGAAAAAGCTTAAATGCAGGTATATACATGTTCCGCTTCATATTCTGCGTGAACACCCTGAACTTGTGGATGAATTCTGTGAGGTGGGAGTGTCAACTCATTCAGTTGATGAGGCTGTGGAAGCGGAGAAACTGGGAGCAGCATATATAACGGCAGGTCATGTATTTGCAACTGACTGCAAGAAGGGACTGCCACCTAGAGGTCTTGATTTTCTGAAAAATGTATGTGAAAGTACAAAAATTCCCGTCTATGCCATAGGAGGCATAAAACGGGAAAATATAGACAGTGTTATAAAATGTGGTGCAGCAGGTGGCTGCGTTATGTCATCACTTATGAAATATTAATCCTAATTGGATTATTTCATGAATTTATTTATAACTTTGAGTATGCCGTTGTCATCATTAGAATCTGTAATGAAGTCAGCGGCAGCTTTTACTGTTTCGTTGGCATTTTCCATGGCAACTCCAAGTCCTGCAACTTCTATCATGGATATATCATTAAATCCGTCGCCACAGCATATCATCTGTTCACTTGAAAGTCCCAGGCTTGTAAGAAGTCGTAACAGAGACTGTGCCTTATCAATATTATTTGGCATAATTTCAAGGAAAAACGGTTCAGAACGGAAAATATTTAACAGGGATTTATATTTCTTTTTAAGTTTCTGTTCTAATTGTTCCATAAGTTCGGGAGCACCGCTCATAAGACATTTCACAACAGGAAAATCAACATATTCTTTAAAATTATCAACCCGTTTTATTTCCATTTTTGTAATATTTGCTTCAAGCTGCATGTACTGATTAATCTCTGTGCCTGCGATTATAGTGTCATTTTCATATGTTATTATTCCGGCACCGTTTTCTACTGCAAATGTATGAAGTTCAGGTATAACATCCTTAGGAAGGGTCTGGCGGTATATGATATCCTTTGTTCTCCAGTTAGTTATAAGTCCTCCGTTAAATGACAGTACATAGCTGCCATATTTGCCAAGCTGAAGTTCATCTGCAAGATCACGTGCTCCGGCAGTAGGTCTTCCGGTAGCTATAACTACAGTGTAACCGCGTTCCTGAATGTCAAGGAGAGCTTCAAGTGTCGGTTTGCTTATTTCTTTATTAGAATTTGTAAGAGTTCCATCTATATCAAGGGCTATCAGTCTGTATTCCATTGTTCGTGTCCTTTCGTATTTAAATTAAATGATTTATTTACATCAAGTATTTTAATGGTATCAAAAAAATGTGTCAAGCGGAAAAAAGTTTTAAATACCATGTAGGTGCAAACAGGTATTGGATTGGTGCAAAACTACTGTTAAAATCCGAAATGTCAATAAATACCGGACATATGATAAGACATAATATTATTATTGCGGGTATGATGCAGCAGTATAAAGATTTGCTTTTTATAATACTGCACAGTATAAATGCTACGAGGGAGGCGATGAGGATATAGGCGGTTATTGCCACTATTTCATATAATATATTTACGCTTCCTGATAATAATACACCTGCAAAACAAAAGAGCCCGGTTACAAATGTGATGGCGAGTATATCCATATACCTTGCGGCATACAGCCGGAATCCGTGTAATGTCCGGAAAATGTTGTTTGAATTGTCTGCATACAATTGCATACCTGATGCCAATGCGCAGACAAATATTATTACAGATAATATTCCGCGTACCGATAAAATAAGATATCCCGGTAACAGAATGGAATTATCATGGGATATTATTTCTTCATTATTGTACTCAAAAGAGTAGGATTCATTGCCTTTCATGTATTTATTGTATATGGCATCGGTTTCATTATATATGTCTGAAAGTTCACGCTTTTTAAACAGACCATTATTCTTTAAGTATTTTTTTAGTATATGGTCAACATAGTTGTTAAATATTTCTGAAAATACTATTTCATTGGTGACAGGGGATATGGTAAATGTACCCCGTACTACCCTGATAGAGTGACGGAAAGCATTGTTATCAAATTTCTTTTCAAGTCCGGCAGGAATAATGTATCCGCACTGACATGAACCGGAGGAAACAAGTTCTTTAAGTTGTTCTTCGCTTTTGCATTGCACGAATGATATGGTGTCATCAGTGTTTACCAGAGCATTAACGGATTTGTATGCTATTCCTGTGGAATCATCCGTGTATAATGCCACCTTGAGATTTATGTTGTCGATTGTAAAAACATTTTTTAACCATATGGAAATAAACGGTATCGAGAACATGAGTATTAAAAATACAGGTCTCTTTAGTACACGTTTTATAAATAAACAAAGATACATTGCAGTCTGTTTCATGCCATGTCCCTCCTTTGATGCAGTTCCTCAGTCAACAGAGTGAGAATATAAAATATCAGACTGTATATTAAGAGTGCTGTCGTATGACTGTCACCGTAACCGTATGCATATTGTACCTGTCCGGATACCATTCCTGACGGAAGAAGGTTTCCGAGTGTCCTTAGTGCCTCCGGGAAGAAGGAGACAGGAAGAAAATATCCTGATAAAAAGCAGGCACAAAAATTTATGGTAAACAGGGTTAGTATTCCTACAGATGTGCCTGAGCACATGTTCAGTATAAAAATGGCTATACATCCGCTGCATAAAACTGCCGGAATAAGTGCCGTTACAGGAAATGAACCTGATGTCGCAATTTGTAAAACATACAGCATAACTGATGTGAATCCTGTGAAAATCAATATTTTTACAAGATACATTAAAGCTGTGTTTATTCCACGTTTGTTCATATATTGTTTAAATACTTTATTTTCATTGTCAAAAAATGTGGCACATGACATTGATATAAGTAATATGATAAGTCCGATTCCGGAACAGAGGTATGACTCAGTGATGGAGAGCTTACCTGTGGGGTATGCAGTAGTATTGTGAAACATAGTCTCACGCTGAAGGACGTACTTAAGGTAAGTGTCATTCAGATATGCATTTGCATCGGGATTGTAAAACATTTTGTCGTGTTCATTGTAAATATCATACTGGGTATATATTCCGCATTGTGCGGCTGACAGGGTTTTGGCACCTGCCATACTGAGCTGCCTGAGTATAAGGGAAATCATATTACTTCCCTCTGAAAATGTTATCTCTATAGGAATATTTGTACCGTCCTTTATGCTTTCAAAGAAACCTTCCGGTATAACAAGCAGGGCGGTAACTTCTTTATTTGCAATCATTTCATTTGCAGAAACTATATCAGTCTCTATAAAGTCACATGTATCGGTTGTACAGTCGGCACTTTCAAGCATTTTAAATAACATATCCATTAAATCAGATTCGTCTTCAATGACAACTGCAATTTTTAATTTATAGTTTGAAAGGGACTTAACGTTAAATACATTTTTTGCCGTGAAAGAAGTAAGGTTTGCAATGACGGCTAAAATTATACTTCCTGCTATGAAGTATGGAAGTATTTTAAGAAACCGTTTAAATTCTAAATAAGTGTATATAAATAATTGTTTCATATCTACAGCCCTTTTCTAAAAATTAATATAATTGTGAATACATCGATTTGTATTTTTCTATACAATCGTTTATCTGTTTTTTTAGTTCATCCAGTGCTTTACTGTCTGGACCTGATATGTCAAATGTGTCACCTTTCGGCTTTTTGATGGATTTGGCATCATCTTTATATGAATATGAGCCTGAAAATCCGACAAAAACATTGTCCTCATCTGTACCTATGCTGCAGTTATCCATATCAAACGTAAATCCGTGTCCCTTATCAATATCTGAAAATGAACCGTTTATGGCAAAAGTCAACATCGGGTCATCAGACATAATATGTGATAAAACCAGATTGAATTTGTATGCACCGGTTTTCGGAGTATAGGTTTCGGTGATATTTGCCGTAAGTGCATATGTGCTTATGTGTGGAGTTGTAAAACTTACGGTATATTCTTTGGAATATTTTTTACCCTTATTTTTGCCATTTTCACTTATATCGTTGCCGCTTACGGAAAGAACATAATTTTCATTTCCGATTTTAAATGATATGGTTCCGTCGAATTTATCGGAAGGATTTTTCTTTCCGGTGAAATTAAAGTTAAGTTTCAGCGAAACTTTAGCAGAAAACATGCCAAAAGAATTTGAAAAATCAATGGATGTTATCTGGTCATGGGAGTTAAAGGCAGTATATATTTCGACTCCGTTTTTAAAAAACATTTTTGCATAAGATGCGAGAGTCTTCATATCATTATCACTTAAATTTAATTGTTTTTTTAAAGCAGCAGAGTCGGCGGCACTGTCTATAATCGCAGCCATCGCATCGGAAGATATGGATAATTTTATTTTGTTCTCATCCTTTATTTCTGCTATCTTTATTCCGTCTGTAACCTTAGAAATATTATCACTTCCGAGAAATTCAAAATAATCTGTAAGGTCTGCTGAAATTACTTTGTCAAATACTGAAGGTGCCGAAAAGCATATTTTGTTTTTATTTTTATATAAATCACATGAAATAATGGATGTTCCACGGTATGTTGCCCGTACAATATTTTCAGATTTTTTATTTTCTGAATCACGACGGGAAGTTATATTAACACCCACACCGGTAAGCATATCCGCCTGAGGGAGTTCATCCAGAGTAATATCAAGCTTAGATGTACTTTTACCGCTATTCATGTTTTCGATAATACTGTCAGCACCAATAATATTCCATGGAGAATTTTCAGATGCAGTAAAAAGCTCAAGATATCCGTTTTTCAGCTTTTGTGCGGGAGTGAGCTTAGACCTTACATATGAAACTGTGGCGATAATAATACAGCATATAACAAACGAAATTAATGCATATCTGAATATTATTTTCTTATCCGGTTTATATGGTTTTGAATCCGGTATGTCAAAATTTGGAACAAATTCGTTGTCATTTTTATTCATAAAATACCTCATTTCTTTAACCTTGTTAAATTTTTAGTTATTAGATTTACAATGATTAACGTATAAGTTTTATAAGACCGGAAATATCAGTTGATTCAGGTATTTCAGTCAGCTTTGTATCTTTCATTAATAACAGGCGGTTGCACATGGAAATCTCCATTTCGTCATGGGTTGATATGATAATTGTACCGCCAATATCAAGGTAATGTTTTAAATATTTTTTGATATCATCCTTACATGCCGGATCAAGTGCAGTGCCGGGTTCATCGAGTATAAGTATCGGTGGATGACCGGCGAGTGCGATACCTATACTCAGCCTTTTTTTCATTCCTCCGGAAAGAGTTTCTACTTTTTTCTTAAGCATGGAATTAATGTCGAGGTAGCTTAGAATACCTTCATCAAGCTCTTTTTTTAATCCTAGTCTGCTGTTACAGTACCACAGCTTCAGGTTGTCAAGAACGCTTAATTCATTTATAAGCGGATTTTCCTGTGGTACATACCCTATAAGAGTTCGGAACATTTTTTTGTTTTGAAATACATTTTTATTATTAATTATAAATTCTCCTGAATCAGGTTTTCCTGTACCGGAGAGGATAGAAAGAAGTGTTGATTTTCCGGCTCCGTTTCTTCCGACAACGCCGATACAGTCACCTTTTTCTATATTAAAAGAAATATTATCCAAAATCAGTGTTCTGCCATATTTTTTACTGATGTTTTTAATTTCTATCATGTGGACTCCTTTATTTGTCAGGTTTTGTGATTAGCTATATTTGATTCAGATGTCAAAAGGGTGCTACGCACCAGCCGGACATAATATGTGATATTGCAAGCTGGCTTGCAAATACACATATTTGTGTCGGCTGATCCCCATAGGGACTTTTGACATCTGAATCTTATATTTTTAAACACAGATATGATAGCACATTTTACACTTAAATAAAATAATTAAAAAAATATAAAAAAGTTGTTGACAAAAAATAAAATTGGATATATAACTATACACATAAACGGCGAAGGCGTCTAAAGAACTGAAAAGTTCTCTAGGCGTCTTTTTTGTTTACTAAAGCAAAAATGTGGATTGTGGAAAGCATGCGCCATAACCTGTACTTGTGTGAGGGCAGGTAATTCACAGGGCCGTATAATAAAACGGAGGTGTTACTTATGGAAATAAACAACATAATGGACCTTGTAAATGGTCAGATATATGGTATATGGTATCTTATAGGTGCGGCGTTAGTATTCTGGATGCAGGCAGGATTTGCGATGGTAGAGGCAGGTTTCACCAGAGCAAAGAACACCGGTAATATTATTATGAAGAACCTCATGGACTTCTGTATCGGTACTGTAATGTTCATCCTTATTGGTTTTGGATTGTTACTTGGTGAGGATTTTGTAGGTTTAATCGGAAAACCGGGATTTGATATATTTACATCATATTCAAATTTTGAATGGTCACAGTTCGTATTCAACCTTGTATTCTGTGCAACAACAGCTACAATCGTTTCAGGAGCCATGGCTGAGAGAACAAAATTCTTATCATACTGTATTTATTCAGGTGTTATATCAGCACTTATTTATCCAATCGAAGCTCACTGGATCTGGGGCGGCGGCTGGTTAGCTGATTTAGGTTTCCATGATTTCGCGGGTTCATGTGCTATTCATATGGTAGGTGGTATTTCAGCACTTATAGGTGCTAAGATATTAGGACCACGTATCGGTAAGTTTACAAAGACTAAAGACGGTAAGGTAAAAGTAAATGCGTTCCCTGGACACAACCTTACAATCGGTGCACTCGGTGTATTCATCTTGTGGCTTGGCTGGTATGGATTTAACGGTGCAGCAGCAACATCTGTTGAACAGTTAGCTTCTATATTTGTTACAACAACAATTGCTCCTGCAATTGCAACAGTAGTTTGTATGATATTTACATGGGTTAAATATGGTCACCCTGATGTTTCAATGTGTTTAAATGCTTCACTTGCAGGTCTTGTAGGTATTACAGCCGGATGTGATGTTACAGATGCATTTGGTGCTATCGTAATTGGTGCAGTTTCAGGATTGCTTGTAGTATTTGGTGTATGGTTCCTCGATTATGTATTACATATTGATGACCCGGTTGGTGCCGTTGCAGTTCACTGCTTAAATGGTATCTGGGGTACATTTGCAGTAGGTTTATTTGCAACAAAGTCAGCTCCACTTAATGATTCTTTCCAGGGCCTTTTCTATGGAGGCGGATTTGAACTCTTAGGAAAACAGTGTTTAGGTATATTGGCTGTAGCAGCATGGACAGCAGTTACTATTACAATTACATTTTTAATTATTAAAGCAACTATCGGGCTTCGTGTATCAGAGGAAGAAGAAATTCTTGGTCTTGACTCTACAGAGCATGGTCTTGAAAGTGCATATGCAGGATTCCTTACATCAGGAGATCTTGAAGGTGGAAACAGTTTCAGCACAGATACAGAGGATGTATCAGAAGATGATGCGGTTCCTGTACAGGTATTGAAAGACAGCAATCCGGTATCAAGTGATGTCAAGTTATCTAAGGTTGATATTATATGTAAGCAGAGCAAATTTGAAGACCTTAAGACAGCACTTAATTCAATCGGTGTCATGGGTATTACAGTAACACAGGTATTAGGATGTGGTGCTCAGAAGGGTAATACAAAGTATTATCGTGGAGTTGCTCTTGACATGATGCTTTTACCAAAAGTTAAGGTTGAAGTAGTAGTCAGCAAGGTACCTGTAAAACAGGTTATAAAGGCTGCTAAGAAAGCACTTTATACAGGTAATATCGGTGATGGTAAGATTTTCGTATATGATGTGGAAAATGTTGTAAAAGTCAGGACAGGTGAGGAAGGTTATGATGCACTTCAGGGCATAGATGACCTTACATCATAAAAGAGATTAACAAAATATTGATATATTAGCCGACAGCTTTTTACCTCTCAAAAAGCTGTCGGTTTTTTTGCCATTAATTATAAAATGTGATATTATTAGATAACAAATAAGCTGCAAAGTGGAGGTGGCTTTAAGATGATTATCAGCAGAGATTATATCAGGGAACTGGCAGGAAAAGAGGAATTTAACGCCGGGTGCCATTTATACAGATATGACAGGGTAAAAGAATATTCATATTCTAAGAGTGAATATGTTGATTTTATAGGCGGAAATGTAAAAGATAACGGTCATGACACATACAAGACATCTATAGAAGTGTCAAGGGACAGTGGGGATATAATAAGCTGCGTATGTGATTGTGGAAGAGCGTCTGAATGGGACGGACTGTGCAGACATTGTGTGGCGGTGCTGCTTGAATACAGAGATCAGATGAATAATTTTGCAGCAATCGGTGAGTATCTGAAGAAGATAAATAATCATGGAGGTGCAGAGCGGGGGAAATATGGTGAGAGAATTAAACCGCTTACCACTCCGGGATTAAAAGAGATATTATATAGAAGCGTTTCGGACAGAACTTTTATGTTAAATGAAACGGATATATATGGTAAAGTCAGGCTTCAGCCTGCTTTAAAAATGGGCAGAAATGATATACATGTCAGTTTTAAGGTTGGCACAAAACAGATGTATGTAATTAAAGATGTATTTGATTTTGTGGCATTATTTGAGCGTGGAGAAAAATACAGATATGGAAAACAGTTAGAATTTGTGCATATAGACAGTGCGCTTGATGAAAAATCGGGAAAAATTCTGGAGTTTATATCAAACTGGGTAAAAAATAATAAAAACAGATACAGAATATCGTATAACAATAACCATTATTATGGAATACAGCAAAACAGCAGCTATGACATGTATCAGAAATTGAAGGAAATTCCGTTAAGCCCTGCAGATTTTGATGAATTTATGGAAATAATGCGTGACGATGAGATAATGGCTGAGGTTCAGGACAGACATCAGTGGGGAACGGTTTCAAAATGGCAGATGTCGGATGAAACGTTTAAGTATCATGTGCATATCAGGGGCGATAATAATGATGGTGTGTCAATAAATATAAGTAATGTTTACACATGTGCGGGTATAAAAAATCTGTACGTCTTTGAAAATGGGGAAATACATGTTATTCCTAAAGAGAGTTTTGGCGATATTCAGGAATTTGTGCTGCGTATACTTGGTGCAGACGGGTCAAACGGATATATAGGAGCCGATGATGTGTCACTTTTTGTCAGGGATTTTCTTCCTGGACTGCAGGAAAAATGTGAATGTGAAATATCTGAATTTGTGCCTGAAAAATATAGTATTGCAAAGCCTGACTATGAGATATATATAGATATGCCTCAATATGACATGATAAGTATAAAGCCATTTGCAGTGTATGGCACAAATAAATATGCTTTGTATGATACAGAGACGGATATTGCCCTGAGGGATATAAAGGATGAAAACGGACACGGAAGGGTCATAGCAAAATATACCAATGCATTTGAACGTGAAAATATGAGCATGGTAATATCTGATGAAGAACTGATGTATGATTTCCTTACAGAGGGAATAAAGGAATTGCAGGAATCAGGGCAGGTATTTATATCAGATGAACTTAAGAAAATAGAGATATCAGGTCCGCCACGTATGGATGTGGGTGTATCCTTAAGCGGGGATATGCTTGAACTTAACATAACAACGGATGGTCTTTCTATTGATGAAGTCGCAGAGATACTTTCAAAATATAACAGAAAGAAAAAATATTACCGCCTGAAAAACGGAAATATCATCAGGCTTGGAAGTGAGTTTGACACGTTGGCAGATATAACATCAGATTTGCAGCTTAAGGCTAAGCAGCTGGCAGATGGAAGTGTACAGATACCTAAGTTCCGTGCACTTTATATAGATGAACAGCTAAGAGAGGGCGGTAAGATTCACACCCACAAAAATAAGGATTTTAAGTCGCTTATAAGAAATATGAAGACTATAGGTGATAATGATTTTGAAGTGCCGTCCCAGCTTGAGAATATTATGAGGGAATATCAAAAGTATGGCTTTATGTGGATAAAGACATTATATAATAACGGATTTGGTGGAATACTTGCAGATGATATGGGACTCGGTAAGACGCTTCAGGTTATAGCATTTTTGCTGTCAGAAAAGCTTGAAAACGCAGATGAAAAGATTTCTCTGATTGTGTGTCCGGCATCGCTTGTGTATAACTGGAAAAATGAGATTGAAAAGTTTGCACCGGAACTTAATGCGAAAATTATAACGGGAAATGCTAATGACAGGCGTGAACTTATAGCTGACAGAGCCGGATATGATGTAATGATAACATCATATGATTTGTTAAAGCGTGACATTGATGAATATGAAAATATAGATTTTTTTTGTCAGGTTATAGATGAGGCACAGTATATAAAGAATCATACGACTCAGGTATCCAGGGCAGTTAAAGAGATATGTGCGGGATTTAAACTTGCGCTTACCGGAACACCGGTGGAAAACAGACTCAGTGAACTTCACAGTATATTTGAGTATCTGATGCCGGGATTTTTATACAGTTACAAACGTTTCAGAAATGAAATAGAGGTGCCTGTGGTTCAGGAAAATGACAAGAATGTAATGAAACGGTTACAGAAAATCATAGGTCCGTTTGTTCTGCGAAGATTAAAAAAGGATGTTTTAAAGGAACTTCCGGACAAGCTTGAAAAATGTATGTATATACAGATGGATTATGAGCAGCAAAGACTGTATGATGCACATGCAAAGAGACTTAAGATGCAGCTTGAAAATAGTACGGATTCAGAATTTATATCAGGGAAACTTCAGGTGCTTTCTGAACTTACAAAACTCAGACAGATATGCTGTAATCCGCTTTTAGTGTATGATGATTACAAGGGCGGTGCCGCAAAACTTGAAGTGTGCCTTGACATGATAAATGAAGCTGTGGAGAATGGACATAAGATACTGCTATTTTCACAGTTTACAACAATGTTTGCCTATATACAGGAGGGGCTTGATAAACGTGGAATAAAATATTACACCCTTACGGGTACAACCAAAAAAGAGAAAAGAATAGAACTGGTTGAGAGATTCAATACAGATGATGTACCTGTATTCTGCATATCATTAAAGGCCGGCGGAACAGGACTTAATCTTACTGCTGCAGATATAGTCATTCATTATGATCCATGGTGGAATATTGCAGTGGAAAATCAGGCAACAGACAGGGCACACAGAATAGGACAGAAAAATGTTGTAAATGTATATAAGCTTATAACGAAAGGTACAATAGAAGAGAATATAATAAGACTTCAGGATAAGAAAAGAGAACTTGCGGATAATATACTAGGAGGAGAAAGCGGAATGAGTGGAAACTTCAGCAGAGAAGAATTAATAGAAATATTAAAGTAGCAGTGCCGCCGTATATGTATTTTAGTATACAAAAACTAAATATACATATTCCGTTTTCTTATTGAAGAAAGAAGGTTAGTGTATGATTGAAGTCATGCACTAACCTTCTTTTTTATTATTCCTGATAGTAATCATTTGCTCCATAATCAGATATATTATTATCTGAATCATCAGTATAATTTGAACTATCTGAATTATTATATGAGTCTGATGTATTACCGGATTTTTTTCCGGATGTTCGTGATGATGTGTTATCATCACTGCTATCTGTTTCCGGCTCTATTCCTGTTTCATCAATTATCTCATTTGAAATTGATTTAAGTACTGTTGAAGGTGTATATTTTGAATCCGGGAACAGACTCTGCTGTAATTGTGTAACGTTGTCGACAAGACCTACAGGTACTACATATCCATAATAATCATTTTCCTTGTCCGGTGTGTATTTCTCATATGGGAATCCCTGTGCAGTTCCGAGTGAACATTCCATTGCTATAGGAATAAGGTCAAGGATTGTATCCCATGAGAGGCTTGTCTCCATGATTTTGTTTCCGTCAAGTGTATCATTATTCAACAGTGTTTTAGCTGTTTTAATAATTTTTTCAGTTCCGGCTGTCTGCGCAAGATTAAAAATCTGTGTCATAACATATCGCTGACGTGCGGTACGACCGTAGTCATCATGAAGTACATTTCCGGCAGCATCTGTATAATCAGTATATCGGATACGGCAGTAAGCAGTTGCCTGAAGTCCTGTCAGATGAACATGTCCGCTCTTTTCTACATCGGGTGCATCCATTCCGGTTACTTCCCTTGTCTCAACAAGATAACCGTTGATATAGAACTGTTCGTCATCGGTTATATTTACATCAATACCGCCCAATGCATCTATGATAGTGGCAAGACCTGAGAAGTTGACTATGGCATAATCTTCTATGTTTAAATCAAGATTCGTATTTAATGTGTTGATTGCCTCTTCCGGTCCTCCGTAGAAATATGCATTGTTGGCTTTGGTAAGAACCATCTCGCCGTCACGGTCTGTCATACGCATAAGTGTATCACGGTAAATGGAAGTCAGCGTGATGGCTGAAGTCTTTGTGTTGACAGTTACTATTATTATTGAGTCAGTATGAGTTGCACTTTCAAATTCACCGTCACGGGGATCTATTCCGAATAATGCTATATTAATATATTCTTTGGAAGCAAGGGCACTTGTACTCTTTTTGATGTTATTACGGTTAAAGTCTGAGTTAAGCACATTTTTGTTATAATCATCCTCACCGGCACAACTTAATATTTTCCTTCCGACAGAACATTGTGTAAATGCAGATATAATTTTAGCTTTTGAATTAGGCATAAAGAAAAGTGCCAGCAATGTAACTGCAAATAAAAATACTATGATTTCAAGTATTAAAACACCGATACGTATTTTGTGGCGGCGTCTCCTACGCCTTTTCCTGTTACGATTTCTATTATCCATTTAATTATTCTCCTAAATTAATAAAAATATATAATTTTTCAAACAGTACATAATATATGAGTATACTGCATTTGGGGCATAAAGTAAATACATTACCGGAATTTTTGTAATGGAATTATAGCCCTGCATATAGTATAATAAATTTGAGATTTAAGAAAGGAGTAAGTTACTATATACAGGTAACAGTATAATGAAAGAAGAAAAGAAAAGGAGCTTATCAACCACACAGGTTGTGGCTATGGGATTTTTTACTGCAATTCTTATAGGAACATTTATTCTTATGCTGCCGGTATGCTCGGCGGATGGAGAAGTGACCGGTTTTGTGGATGCATTGTTTACGGCAACTACCTCGGTGTGCGTTACCGGGCTTGTTGTGGTGGATACATTTTCGCACTGGAGCACGATAGGGCATGTTGTCATACTGATTCTTATACAGTGTGGCGGACTTGGTATCATTACGCTCACAACGGCGGTTATGGTTATAATAGGGAAAAAAGTTACGTTAAAGGACAGAATGGTGTTGCAGGATGCTTTCAACCTGAATACCCTCGGTGGACTTGTGAAGTTCCTTAAAAAGATTATAAAGGGAACATTTGTGGTGGAAGGCATAGGTGCATTGTGTTATATGTTTGTATTTGTGCCTGATTATGGACTCCGTGGAATATGGATATCAGTATTTACGGCGGTTTCAGCATTTTGTAATGCCGGAATAGATCTTATAGGAAGTACAAGTCTTACGCCATATGTAGGAAATGTATGGTTGAATCTGGTAACAATGCTGTTAATAATAATCGGAGGAATAGGTTTCATAGTATGGTGGGATGTTATAGATGTTGTGAGAAGAATAAAAAACGGTGAAATTCATATCAGAAATTTTTTTAGGAAGCTCACATTACATTCACACATAGTAATAGTTGCAACGCTGGGACTTATTATAGGCGGTGCGGTTATTATATTTATGATGGAATATACTAATCCTGAAACTATAGGAAATATGTCATTTGGGCAGAAGATACTGGCTTCATTTTTTCAGTCAGTGACAACCAGAACGGCAGGATTCTTTACGATATCACAGAAAGGTCTCAGGGATACAACGGCATTTTTCTGTCTTATACTCATGTTTATAGGAGGTTCACCGGTCGGTACGGCAGGCGGAATCAAGACAACGACAGTGGCGCTGCTTCTGATAGTGGCATATTCCGTGGCAAGAGGATATGAGACTATTTCCATATTTAAGAGACGCATACCGGAGAAAACCATTAAGAAAGCATTGGCGGTTGTCATGGTAAGTATGTTTATTCTTTTTGTAATGATATGTCTGGTGTCGGTTACAAATAACGGTGAATTTATGGATGTGGCATATGAGACAACAAGTGCGATAGCTACCGTAGGGCTTACGAGAAATTTTACGGGAACGCTTAATATGGCAGGAAAACTTATTATAACATTCTGTATGTATCTGGGAAGAATAGGTCCGATATCGTTGGTTATATTATTTAATTTTAAGAATAGTTCAAAGAGTATGCTTATATATTCAGAAGAAGATATAACTGTAGGTTAATTAACCCATAAGGGTAGAAATGTGAGGAAATAATGGATAAAAAATCATATGCAGTAATAGGACTTGGAAGATTCGGAGCTGCCATAGCAGCAGAACTTGCAAGGGCAGGCGCGGAGGTGCTTGCGGTGGATCAGGACGAGGAACGTGTCCATGAACTCTCATCTCTGGTAACATGTGCTGTCAAGGCGGATGTCTGCGATGCAGAGATAATGGATTCACTTGGAATATCAAATATGGACGGTGTGGTTGTTGCCATTACTGAAAGTCTTGATGCCAGCATTATGGCAACAATATATGCAAAAGAAGCCGGAGTCGGATACGTTCTTGCAAAGGCGAGGGATGCCATACATGCACGTATTCTTGAAAAAGTAGGTGCAGATAAGGTCATTATTCCGGAGAAAGAGTCGGGAGTCAGAATGGCGAGAAATATGATATCCGGAAGTTTTCTCGACTTTATAGAATTGTCAGACAGAGTGAGAATGATTGAGCTTCCGGTGAAGGAAGAGTGGGTTGGCAAGACACTTATAGAGCTTGATCTGAGAAAGAAAAAGCAGATAAATGTGGTGGCAGTCAGGGATGTGGATAATGAAGTTTATGTAAACTTTGAACCTGACAGACCATTAGAAGGTGGAATGTCAATGTTTGTTACTGTTGATAGAAATAATATTGCAAAGCTTGTAAACTGATGCTAGAATGTTCATAGTTTTACAACACAAAAATAAATTAATGGAGGCATACGCAAATGAAAATGGTTTCAATTGAAAATGAGCTCAAAGGTAATTCATATCCGGGCAGAGGAATTATAATAGGAAGAAGTTCGGATGGTAAAAAGGCCGTAACTGCATATTTCATAATGGGTAGAAGTGAAAATAGCAGAAATCGTGTATTTGTAGAGGACGGAGAAGGTATCCGCACACAGGCATTTGACCCTTCAAAATTAAGTGATCCGAGTCTTATAATATATGCACCTGTTCGTGTACTTGGAAATAAGACAATAGTTACAAACGGTGATCAGACAGATACAATATATGAGCTTATGGATAAGCAGCAGACATTTGAGCAGGCATTGAGAACCAGAGAGTTTGAGCCGGATGCTCCAAATTATACACCGAGAATTTCAGGTGTTATGCATATAGAAAACGGAAAATTCAACTATGCAATGTCAATACTTAAGAGTGATAACGGCAATCCTGAATCATGCAACAGATATACATTTGCATATGAGTCATGTCCGGCAGGCGAGGGACACTTTATCCATACATATATGGGAGACGGCAATCCGCTTCCGAGCTTTGAGGGTGAACCTAAGCTTGTAAATATTCCTGACAACATGGACGAATTTACAGACATGCTCTGGAACAGTCTTAACGAGGACAACAAGGTATCATTATTTGTAAGATACATTGATATAGAGACAGGCAAATACGAGAGCAAGATAGTAAACAAGAATAAATAAAGGAGTGTACGAAATGAAAGAACTGGAATTAAAATACGGATGTAATCCAAATCAGAAACCATCTAGAATATACATGAAAGACGGAGAACTTCCTATAGAAGTATTAAACGGTAAACCGGGATATATCAACTTTCTCGATGCATTTAACGGATGGCAGCTTGTAAGTGAGCTTAAGAAGGCAACAGGTCTTCCGGCAGCCACATCATTTAAGCATGTTTCACCGGCAGGAGCAGCAGTGGGACTTCCGCTTACAGATGTAGAGAGAAAGATTTACTGGGTAGATGATCTTGATATGGAATTTACTCCGCTTGCAAATGCGTATGCAAGAGCCAGAGGTGCTGACAGAATGTCATCATTCGGTGATTTTATTTCATTATCAGATGTGTGTGATGAGGCTACTGCAAAGATTATCAAACGTGAAGTATCTGACGGAGTTATAGCACCGGGATACACACCTGAAGCTTTAGCTATACTCAAGGCTAAGAAAAATGGTAACTATAACGTTATAAAGATAGATGAGAATTACAAGCCGAATCCTATAGAGACAAAGGAAGTGTTCGGTATAACATTTGAGCAGGGAAGAAATGAACTCGTTATAGATGATGACTTCTTCTCGAACATTGTTACAGAGAATAAGGATTTGCCTGAGTCTGCAAAGATAGACCTTGCAATCTCTATGATTACACTTAAGTATACACAGTCAAATTCAGTATGTTATGTAAAGGGTGGTCAGGCAATCGGAATCGGAGCAGGACAGCAGTCAAGAATCCATTGTACAAGACTTGCAGGTTCAAAGGCTGATAACTGGTTCTTACGTCAGTGTCCTAAGGTTCTTGAGCTTCCGTTCCTTGACAATATTAAACGTGCTGACAGAGATAATGCCATAGATTTGTATATCGGAGAGGATTATATGGACGTTCTTGCTGACGGACAGTGGGAGAGAATCTTCAAGGTAAAACCGGAAGTATTTACAGCAGAGGAGAAGAGAGCATGGCTTGACAAGAATACAGATGTGGCACTTGGTTCAGATGCATTCTTCCCATTTGGAGATAATATCGAGAGAGCACACAGAAGCGGTGTTAAATATGTTGCACAGCCGGGTGGCTCTATCCGCGATGACAATGTTATAGAAACATGTAACAAATATGGAATGGTAATGAGCTTTACAGGCATCAGACTTTTCCATCACTAATTGAAAAATGGTAGAATATGAGAATCTGATTAATCTGCAATTGATGATATTTGTGCTTACGGGTGTAGGCTACATATTAAGAAAGCTCAATATTATATCGGCTGACAGCAGGGCAGGACTTACAAATCTTGTTATAGATGTGGTTCTGCCGTGCAATATTATATATTCGTTCATGATAAAGCTTACACATAAGGTTATAATGGCAGGGCTTGAGATACTTGTAATATCCATAATAATACAGATTATGTGTTATTTTCTCGGGTATGTTTTATACAGAAAAACATCACCGGTACAGGAAAAGGTGTTAAAGTACGGAACGATATGTTCAAATGCCGGTTTTCTTGGAAATCCGCTGGTTGAGGGAATATATGGAAGTATGGGACTAATGTATGCTTCCATATATCTTATACCACAGAGGATATGTATGTGGTCGGCAGGAGTATCATGTTTTACGGGAGCAAAAGGAAAAAATGTTGTGAGAAAGGTTCTTACACATCCGTGTATAGTAGCTGTTATGATTGGACTGGTCATAATGGGATTTCAGATACAGCTTCCGGATTTTGCAGAATCTACCATAAAGACAATCAGTGGTTGTACAACAACGCTGTCAATGATAGTTATAGGTGGAATATTAGCAGAAATAGATATAAAGACGGTGATAAGTAAATTAAATATTTATTACTGTATTATAAGACTGGTGATAATGCCGGGACTTGTTCTTGCAGGATGTGCATTATTTAAGGTGGACCCGCTTGTTACAGCAGTATCCACCGTTCTGGCAGGAATGCCGGCCGGTTCGACTACGGCTATTCTTGCAGCTAAATATAACTGCGATGAAAAATTTGCGGTAAGAATAGTATTTCTGTCTACTGTTCTTTCGCTTATAACCATACCAATATTGTGTATGATAGTAGAAAATGTAGTATAGTGTTATGTTCTAAAGAATAAGAACGCCTACACCTATAAGTCCCGGACCGGTGTGAACCGCAAGGGATGCTACGATTTGTTTATCTGCCACAATATCGGCCTCAGGGAATTTTTCTCTGAGGCTGTTTTTAGTTTCATCGACTTTATCCGGTGCGTTACCGTTCATGACACTTAACCATATATGCTCAGCATCTGTATTTTTACGGACAATGTCAGTAAGTTTCTTAATCGAATTTTTGCTGCCTCTGAGCATG
The DNA here is from genome assembly GCA_902763335.1 of uncultured Lachnospiraceae bacterium. Classification (GTDB taxonomy): domain Bacteria; phylum Bacillota; class Clostridia; order Lachnospirales; family Lachnospiraceae; genus UBA2821. The sequence goes on from CACWRR010000022.1 coordinate 28,318, forward strand.
GTAACAGTTTTATATACTCCGTTGCTGTCACAAGTTATGACCGGTTTTAAATTCAGTTTTTCACCGATTATACCGGTAACATTTCCGATTCTTCCGCCTTTTCTGAGATAATCTAAAGTGTCCATGTAAAAATATACATGGGAGTCTGCTATTTTTTTCTTAAGACTACCGATGAGAGTCTCATAATCTGTTCCGGCTTCTATCTGTTTCATACACCACATTGCTATAAGTCCGGAACCTGTAGATATATTTTTAGTATCAAGTGTGAATCCGTCAAGACCTTCATAGGAATCGAGGACATTTCGCACAGTATTAAATGTTCCGCTCAGTTTGGAAGATATACATATGGCTATGACTTTTTCATAACCTTCAGATTTGATATTATCAAGCATATCCTCTATATCGCCCGGACTTGGCGTGGAGGTAGTCGGGATATTCTCTGGGAAACGTTCATAGACCATAATAGGGTCCATATCAATACCGTCAGTGTAAACATCATTTCCGTATATGACCTTGAGTCCTAATAGTTTAACATCTTCATATTTATCTAAAAAGTCCTGTGGGATATCACATCCTGAATCAGCTAATATTGCAATCTTGTCTTTATTCAATGTTATCACTCTCCTTAATATGTAGTTATCAATACTAGATAAGATGATATCATACATTTTAAGGATGTGTCAATAACAATATATATTATTCGTGCAGTCTGCGGATTATTTTGTATATTATTTCATTTTCCGTGACTAAAGGTTTCTTGTGTGAAAAGAATAATATTCCTTCCGTCGGGGCGAGAACCTGAGAGATAACATATCCCTCATACGGATGAACAATTTCAGCAAGAACATCTCCCATATGAACTTCGTCTCCCGGCTTCTTAAGTCTTCTGTATATACCGCCTTCTTTAGTTTTTATAGGCATGAGATCATCCTCATCAATGAGAGTGGAAAGATATCCGCCGTGATTGTTATATTTCAGTATTCCCATTCGTGTGAGAAATCTTAGTACGGATGATACAGCCTGACGTGCTGATACCTCATCGGTTTCGTCCGTCTCATTTGTGTATATTGAAAATGCGTTGGTTCCACTGAGCTGCCAGTTGTAGTTAAGGGTGGTTGTGTCGATGGGCTTCGGCTTGCGGTTGACCACATATGGCAGACCAAACAGGGATGCAAGGCTGGCACTCTGTTTTCCGGTATCCATCATTCGTACATGGGGAATAAAGTCACCCGGCATGTAAAAGCTGGCAAACTGTATTCCATAGTCATATCCCTTAACCTGCTCAAACAGTCCGGCAGCTATTCTGCTGGTTGTTTCTCCTGTGGCATCTCCGGGGAACATCCGGTTTATATCGGTATTGTCAACTGCCCAGAAACGTTTATTTATATTCATTGAGTGATGGTTGACGGACGGAACTACCATTATTTCGTTTCCTGATACAATGGATTTGTTTGATTCAAGTTCGCTTAATCTGGCGATAAGCTGTGAGCATATATACAACTGCTGGACTTCATTGCCGCGGAGACTTCCGATTATACATGCAGCCTTTTTGCCGTGACCAAATTTGTATGCATTTATACGGTTACTCTCCCTGTATGGTGATGGGAGTGAGTAGATGGTTTCTTTTCGCATTATTTTTCACCTCCAAGGATTCTTGCAAGCAGTGAGCCGTTATATACTACCGGATATTCACGTCTTGTAAATACCATACCGTCCATATTTGCATGGATGAGTTCTTCATCATTGCCTGTAAGTGGATTTAGAATCTTTCCTATTATATCGCCGGCTTTGACATTATCACCTATACCGATTTCCGGTTTAAATATACCGGATTTTTCTGCATTGATTAATCCGATTGCCCTGTCTGATGATACTATAGGTTCTTTGACAGAGGGCGTGTCACCTTCCCATATACCGATATTTTTCATGAGATTAAGTATGCCGTTAGTGAGCTGGTAACCATAGCTCTCGGTTATTCGCATACCGACACCCATTTCAGCTACAAGGGTAGGTACACCGATATTATTTAAACTGTATGCAAGGGTGGATTCGAGAACGGTAGGTGAACCGTGAATCCATACAAAATCAGCATTCAGCATTTTTGCATATGGAAGCAGTCTTGCGGAACTTTCCTCGCTGATTCGTACCTGTGGCATTTCCATAAGAAAAATGTTGCTTGCGTGAATATCTATACACATATCTGCATCTGACAAATCGTCAACAATGCGTTTAATAAGCATTTCTATCATAGTTCCGTTTTCACTGCCCGGAAATGAACGGTTCATATCAAGTTCGAACATTGGAATGTTTCTAGTAATGGAATCAATACCTAGCGGGTTGAGTGCCGGATAGATATCGATAATGCCTTTTACTTTATCCGGATTTGCATTTAATATCCGCAGAAGTTCATAGCACACGAACTGGCCCTCAAGCTCATCGCCGTGGGTACCTGTGACTATGGCAATGCGTTTCTCGTTTCCCGTCATTACTTCCGGTGTTATTCTGTTTTTCTGTATATGGAGATGCTCATCCACGGCAAGCTCCATAGACGCTACTGTTTTTATCATGTTTATCCTCATTTCTGGCTTAAGTATAATTTGTTTAATTGATGTTGACTTGCAAAATCCCATATGGGCGAAAATCCCCGCAGGGGATTAGCCGACATAAATATGTGATATTGCAAGCTGGCTTGCAAATACACATATTATGTTCGGCTGGTGCGTAGCACCTTTTCGCCCATAATATCATTAATCGTGTTTATTATAGCATATTATTTGTGGTGGGAGTGCATAAAAAGTAATGCTTGCGATATAAATTATTTTTTGAATTTGTGTGATAAAAGTTACGCAAAAAAAGATGTACATTGACAAATATGTTTGGTATAATGAGTATATGCAGAGGATTGTGAATATTAAAATAAGGGATATATGTCAATAATTCTATAAAAGATTACAAAATTCACATCATTTGCGAATCGCAAATATATCATTTATTTTTTAAAAGTTAGTGAAAATTTACAGGCTGCAACGCTCACACATTTGCACTATCTTCGGCTGGCAGCGGTACATAAGCAGCTGCATAAAATGCACCCGCTAAGTACCGGCCGCCTCAGAATGTCGCTTATGCAGCCTGTAAATTTGCACAAACATAATAAAATAAGAGAGTTTTGAAAATGCTTATT
>CACWRR010000023.1 GCA_902763335.1 uncultured Lachnospiraceae bacterium
CACGGTATAAATGATACTGCACATGCCACTACAAACATGATAAGTCCTGCTATCACATAATTTTTGCAACACACTATGCTTTCCTTTACATCTATGTCATTTCTTACATAATAGTAATGTACAACAAGAACTATAAACTCTGCTGCCACTGTAGCGATTACCGCACCGATAACACCGACAACCGGTATCAGTATAAGATTAAGCAGGAAATTGACTACTGCCCCTGCCACTACGGAAATCGTATAGTCCCGCTGTTTATTTGTAGGAATCTGATACTGTGTTCCTATAACATTGCTGAGCCCTATAAATATGATAATCGGTGAGATACATATGAGTATCGTTCCGACCATGTCATATCCTTTTCCATAAAATATAGGTACAAATCTCTTTGATACTGAAATCAGTCCCAGTACCAACGGTACACCTATCATATAAGTATATCTGAATGACTTATTCATATATTCGTTTATGAGCTTTATATCTTTTTTGGCATATATACTTGCCATTCTCGGAAGCATAACCGTTCCAAGAGAAGTTATAATTGTAAGAAGCAGTTTTACTATTTTCTGCGACTGTTCATAATATCCTACCTGCACCATGGCAGACTGCTTTGCCAGTTTACCGAGCATCGTTCTGTCAAGAACCGTGTATACCTGAATCGCAACCTGTGGAATAAATAACATCACAGACGGCATCACATGACTGAATATATTAAGAGTCGAAAATTTTACCGGTGACAGATACGACGGCAGATAAAACCACAATGAAATATTTCCGATAATAAGTGAAAGCGAATAACAGAGCGCATATAAAGGTAAATCCTCAGGTGATTTTACAAAAATAAATATCATCGCCACACATATAAGCTTAACCAGCATATTTCGTATGACTATCCTCTTAAAATCCTCTATTCCCTGAAAAAACCAGCTTATATCAAAAATATTTGCAACAATGTCGATTATCTGGATTGCATACAATATTTTGTATTTGCCGTTCATAACACATGTAAAATAAAACACCATCAGCGTTGCCGTCACCGTAATTGCCCTGAGGATAATAATTTCCCAGAAAACCTTCGTTCGTTTTTCACGCTCTTCCTGAATGTATGCAATCTCACGCTGACCATACATTGCTATACCTATGGTTCCAATCAATGTGAAATATGTCACTATTGACTGGGTATAACTGTATTTTCCAATGGGTCCTGCCCCCAGAACCCTCGACACATACGGTGTTGTAATGAGTGGCGTAATAAGTATCAGAATCTGATATGCCATATTATACATGTAGTTTTTTGTTACACTTTTTCCACTGCTCATGGTTATTTGCCTTTCCTTAAACAACTAAATTTCTTTCAATATTTTAATATACTGAGCTGCTGATGAATCCATATCAAACTTTGACTTTATTAGCTGCTTTGATTTCTCTGACATTTTCTCTGCCACATCATGGCTGTCAAGAAGCATCTTTATACGCTCTGCGTATTCCTCCGGTTCTTCACAATGAAAATACTCGGTGCCATCTTCTGCGTATATGCCCTCTATACCAAGCTTGTTGGTAAGTACAGGCATTCCCGATGACATTCCCTCTATAACTTTAACTTTTATTCCGGCTCCCAGTACCAGCGGTGCAACCATGCATAATGCATCAGCAAAATAAGGTGACACATCCTCCACAAATCCGAGAACCTTTATATTGTCAGACTCAAGTTTCTTTAATTCTTCTACCGGTCCGCCTCCGATAACCTGAAATACCACTCCGGTATCCTTAAGTAACGGCATAACATTTTTTGCAAACCATATGGCACTGAGATAATTTTCCGGTCTGCCCATGGCTCCAAAAAATACAATGTTTTTGCTGTTTCCGTTCCATTTAACATCCGTAAAATCCATATAATACGGAACTATCGGATGTATCTTCTGTTTAGGCACATCATGTTTAAGCAGAATATTTGCATCCTTGTGGTTATGCGGAAAAACCATGTCACATGTCTCTATTGCCTTAAGTTCCTGCTTAAGCATCGTATTATATCTCACTTTTGCAAGCCACTTTTTATATGTTCCATTTTCATATTTATATTTTCTGTAATATCCAAGAAATGTTACATCATGTTCAGACGCAACAAGCTTTGCCTGTGGAAATATTTCCTTTATCATATCCGCAAGCAATACTATAGGTGTCCACTCAAGAACTATGACATCAGGAGTATATCCCTCTTTTTTCATGCTGTTAAGCTGCTCTTTTATCTTTTTAACATAATATCCTGATATTATGCCGGCATGTTTATCCCACGGGTTAAACTTTGAGCTGATATTCATTATTCCTCTCGCCAGCTTATATTTCTTTTCCGGTCTTATACAGAATATTTTGTTTCCGATTCCATATTTATCGCAGTCAAGTTTTGGTAAATCATTTGGAATACAGAATGAAATCAGAAAAGCTTCAAAGTTCTCATCCTGCGCAACTCTTTTCAGATAAAAATTGTGTGTTTTTCCTCCTGCGTGTCCAACTCCATCATACGGAACATCAAACGATATAAATAATACTTTCTTCATGGCTTTTTCCTTTCATCGGCGGATTAAAAATACCTCTCTTCAAGTTCAAGGCATAATGCGTGATATACCGGAAGATGATATTCCTGAACCTTATAAGGCTCTGTTCCCGGTACTTTTATAGTCACATCTGCATAATCTTTTAATTTTCCGCCTGTCTCTCCGGTAAGAGCTATCACTCCGATTCCCTTAGCCTTTGCAGTGATTGCTGCATAGACGACATTCTGCGAATTTCCTGATGTTGATATTCCGAAGAATACATCATTGTCTGTGGCATATCCCATAACCTGCTGTGCAAATCCTACTTTTCCCTCAACATCATTAAGATATGCCGTACTGAGTGCAGAATGACCACATAACGCAATGGCTGGAACTGCCTGCTGAAGACAGTCTGCAAGCACTTCACCGTTCTTCTCATCTATGTCTAAAAGTGTCTGTTTAAATTCCTCTGAAACCTTTCTCGGTTTTACAAAACCTTTCATAAGCTCTCCAACCATATGTTCAGAATCCGCGGCACTTCCACCGTTTCCGGCAATCAATATCTTTCCGCCCTTTTCATAACATTCAGAAAGAATATCCGCTGCCCTCTTTATATCTTCCTTTGCCGGTGCAAGTGCCGGATACCTCTCAATCAACTGCTCTATATAATGATATTTCTCCATATCTGCCTCCATCCCGAAGTGCTTAATATTAATTCACTTCTATTTGATTTATCAGCCTCGCAGCCTCAGCTAAATCCGATGCATAATAGTCATATTCATCGTACCCTTCTTCCCTAAGCTGCTTTCCGTACCCTGTTCCCACAAGTATTGTTTTTATTCCAAAATTTTTGCCTGCGCCTATATCTCCCTTATTGTCACCTATCATCCATGAGGCGTCCATGTCTATGTCATAATATTCCCTGCATTTTTCAAACATACCGGTACCCGGCTTTCTGCAGCTGCATTCACATTTGTATTCGCCTGTTCCATTTACCGGATGATGCGGACAGTACATATATCTGTCGATGTGTGCTCCGTATTTTTCAAGTTCACCGTCTATATAATGATGGAGTACTTTTACATCTTCTTCTGTGTAATATCCTCTGGCAACTCCCGCCTGATTGGTTACAACAACTACCCTGTATCCGTTATCATTAAATGATTTTATTGCCTCCGGTACTCCACTTATAAACTGAAAATCCTCTGTTTTGTACAGATAATTTTTTTCTACATTTATAGTTCCGTCCCTGTCAAGAAATATTATCTTATCCATGTCTGCTCCTAAATAGCCACATTTATTTTATATCAAATGTATATTTTCCATCCGGTATAGAGACTTCCACTTTGTCATAGTTCCATCTCTTTTCATCCATCTTCCATGCCTGTGAGCCTCTGAATTCAAAATTCCAGTCTGCAAGCTGACCGCCTGCTGCTTCCATCTTCTGTGCAACAATATGTCTTATATTATACGGACAATACATAAGAAGGTATCCGCCTCCGCCGGCACCGAGAAGTTTGCCGCCAAGGGCTCCCGCCTTTATAGCCGTATCGTATAATTCATCTATCTGAGGATTTGTAATCTTGCTACTCATTCTCTTCTTACTCTTCCATCCATAATCAAGAAGTTTACCAAAACTGTGAAGATTTCCCTTTAACAATTCGTCCTTCATGGCATATGCAAGTGCCTTGACTTCTGACATTGCTTTTAATGCATCCACATTTTTATCTTTATAATTCTTGACCTGATCATCAATAATATTAGCCGATACGTGAATATTTCCCGTATAACACAGCAAAAGATTGCTCTCAAGTTCGTGGACAATATCTTTCTTTATCCTGAGTGGATTCACAACTACCTGATTTCTTCCATGGAACTCTATAAAATTGAATCCGCCAAATGTAGCTGCATACTGATCCTGATATCCGCCTGATATGCCAAGGTCAATTCGCTCAACCTCATATGCCATATCTGCAAGAGCATATGCATCAAGTTCTTCACCTTTCCACCTTGACAATGCCTTCAGTAAAGCAACCATCACCGTAGATGAAGTTCCGAGACCTGAACCCGGAGGTGCATCACACTGAAGATACACTTCGCATCCCTGTTTTATATCCATGCGTTTAAGTGCTGCCTTTACAAGATCAAGGCTTCCATTGTATACATAATTTTCTTTTGTGTTATATTTTACCGTCATATCAAAATCCAGTGAATGAACGATAATGTTATCATCATTCCTCGGAACTATAGAACAGCTTGCAAATTTATTAATCGTACTTCCAAGTATGGCTCCACCCATTTCCTCACAAAAAGGAGCAACATCGGTTCCGCCTCCGCCAAAACTCACCCTCAAAGGTGCTCTTCCTCGTATTATCATTTATCTTCACACTTTCTTTTCTTTTTCTACAGATTATTTTCCCTGACATCCTTCTGAAATCTGAAGTAGTCCTCCGGCACGCCTATATCTATAAAATATCCGTCATTCACATATGCCGTAATAATCATTTCTTCATCCAGCCACTTTGGAATCATTTCATTTTCCAGTGAGCATTTTCTGTCCGGAATATCCCCTAACAGTTTTTTACTCATATAATATATTCCGCCATTTATAAGACCGGCAACAGCCTCCTCCGATTTTTCATTGAATCCTGTAACTCTGTCACCATCTGTTGACACGCTTCCATACCTTGATTTGTCACTTACTTCCCTAAGCACAAGTACCATCTCAGATGCAGTATTTTCTTTCATGTCAACCAGTCTGCTATAATCAAGATTATAATAAGTATCCGCATTTAATACAAAGAAATAATCATCCTTTATAAAATCTGCCGCATTCTTAATGGCTCCGGCTGTTCCTAACTGCTCTTTCTCGTATGAATACTCTGCTTTTATGCCAAACTTACTGCCATCTCCAAAATATTCCTCTATCATGGAGCCTTTATAACCAACCGCAAATATTATATCTGTAATATCATTCTTTTTTAACTGTGTCAGAAGATACTCCAAAAACGGCTTACCCTCAACCAGTGCCATAGGTTTGGGCCTGTCATTTACAACACTTCTGAGTCTTGTGCCAAGCCCTCCTGCCAACAATAAAGCCTGCATAATTACCTCCGTTTAAAAATACTAATCTTTAATCTTTCTGTATACACCTGTTATACTGTAATGATGCCACAATGTAGAACATTACCAGCAGTTCAAAATCCTGTACGAATGGTAATGATAAGTAACCTATAAGCATAACCATCACTACCGCGGTAATAACAAGTATCTCATTTCTCTTAGTTTCTCTGTACGTTTTCACGTTATCCATAATAACTCTTACATATCCGCCAAAGTACACTATCGCACCTATTATTCCCACTTCATATTCCATGAGGAAGTATGAAGATTCAGTCAGATTCGGATTGTCGATAAACAGCTTTGCCCTAGGTCCGTTTTTACCGAGTCCCAATCCCAACGGATGTTTAAACATATTTTCTATTGAATCAAGCCACGAATTCCAATGTCCGAGAAAAGATGAATCTTTTCCGGTAAACGTGTTGTAAAGCAGTGTTGTAAACGCATTCACAACGCTCGTATGAATCAATAATTTATCAATCACTATATACAGAACCGCTACGACCACACATGCAATGCCCGCCTTAACTACTAACATTTTCTGAGTATTATCAGTGTTGGTTATAAAATACAAAACAAATACTGCCACACATGCCACCCACGATGTTCTTGAAAATGTAAGAACAAGCGTTATAAGCGATACTGCTATGGTGATATATGCAAATATTTTATTTATTCCAAGCTTCTTGTATACGAATAAGACCACACTAATCATTATCGTCAAAAACATTCCATATGTATTCGGTGCCGCAAATGTTGATGTCACACGCTGCATATATCCGCCGCCAAGCATATAGAACTCATTTTTAAGCCTGAGTCCGTGATGAACTCTCTTTGTCTGATATCCCATGTCAATAAGGAATGAATCCCCGAGTATATGTGCCTGAAACACGCCCCAGACACACAGTATTATACCATTAATCATAACAAGCTTTAATACAAATGCTATCTCTTTTTTGTCTATATCCGTATATTTTATTATAGGCACAAGGAGAAGCGGAACAAAATATATTCTTGATATGTAAAGTGCATGATACATTGAATGGCTGAAACAGACATATATAAAAATAATAGCCATAAATGCAACAAGCATAATTTCAAATGTCGATATTTTAAACTTTTTCTTTCCCGTTATAAGCTGATATAACGTAATGAGAAACAGCACACCTATTACCATTTCCTTCCAGAGTTTAAGAACTCCGACACCTGACAACAGGATACTTATTACCTGAAAATGATATGGTAAAACAAGTATTAGCAGTAACAGTAATATTTTCTTAAATTTTTCCATCTATATCCTCCGTTATTTAACTAAATATCCCCGCCAGATTATCCTGTATATAACATTGACAAACAATATATCAATATTCTTAATAGATTCCTTTATAAACAGTTTTTTATTACTTCTGTCAACACGCTTATAATATATTCTGCGTTTAATCAATCTTAATGTCTTTTTGTCAAACCATGTACACTCATCTAACACTTTCAATAACTCTTTAGTCGATTCAAACATTTTATCATCATCGGATGATAAATTCACACCTGTATCAACATGTCTGTATACAACTTCATAATTACATGTCATCTCTATCTCATTTTCAAACATTAAAAGCCATAATAGATAATCATCTGTTCCATTATTTTTTAATATTCTGAATTTCCAGTCTCTTGGAATTGAGCTTTTCCTTATAATACACTGCCCCGGCGATGCTATGAAATCTCTCAGCCACACATATGCAAATTTTTTTGATGCAATCCACTGGGAAAACTTATTTGAAAATATAAGATTATCTTTACCATCTGCCTCTAAAATGCCATTAGCCATCACTACATCGGAAATATCTTTTTCGATAGTCTCATACTGCGAACGAAGGCTTTTCTTTGACAATTCATCATCCTGGTCAAGAAACACTATATATCTGCCGTGACATGCATTTACCCCATTTACTCTTGAAGCATGGATACCGGAATTTTCACTGTTATTAACAACTATTACATCGAATCCTTTCACCTTAGTCTCATCATAAGATATAGGCACATCCGGGCTGTCATTTACAAGAACTACTTCCATCTGCACTTCTATTTCATTCATATACTTCGCACACTGCGACATTCTTTCCATATATCTGTTTAAATATTTATTTCCATGATATACCGGTGTTATAACGGAAAGTTCCATTCCATACCTCCATATATTTCTATGTATTATTTGACCTGTTCATCATACTCTTTACCATCATAATAAAATATACACCATAATAAAATCTGTATTTTGCAAAAATAAGAGCCATCTTTCTTGTAATCGGAAGTTCAAGTCCTTCTGCTCTGGCTATTACAGCTTTATATGGTTTTCTTGATGAAAGAAGCTTTAACTGTGCCATCTTTTCATCATTTGATATCTTATTTGCAGGACTGAATATGTGGTTCATATTAAGCATAAGGTAAGATATTCCCACAAATGCATAGTAGGATTTCTTTAAATACTTCCTCATCCTCTCAGAATTATTCACATCATGTGCAATAGTCATAATTGTCTTATCATATCTCTCAGGCATATCTTTCCTATACATGCGCACAGCAGATGCATCACCCTGTCTGTAATGATAAAACGCTTTATTTATATACACTGATTTTCTCATTTTTTCAAATATTCTGAAATTCAGTTCAACATCCTCACCATTCGTAAGCCTGTCATCAAATCTGCTGTCTCCTATAACCTTTCTGGTATAAAGCTTCATGCAGCACATTCCCATTAAACGCATATCAAACGGATTAAACTCCTGTTTCCATGTATCAAAATCAAGTTCCTTATCAGGATAAACGTTTACTTCAACTGATTTTCCCGTAAATTCCTTGATATATCTCCACATGACTATATCCGCCTGCGTCTTTACTGCTGTTTTATATGCATATTCACAACAATCCTCATCAATCCAGTCATCGCTGTCAACAAACATAATATATTCTGCCGAAGCATTGTCTATTCCCATATTTTTGGCTGTAGAAACACCGCCATTACTTTTTCTGAAAAATCTTATTCTTTTATCCTTTTGTGATGCCTCATAGGCATATTGCGCATATTTTCCCTCTGAACCGTCATCAACAAGAATTATCTCTATCTGTTCAAGTGTCTGATTAATCAGACTGTCAACGCATTTATTTAATATATCACGCTCAATATTATAAACCGGCACGACAATAGAAACCAAAGGCCATTGTTTTCTACTCATCCTCTACCTCCAAAAATATCTTTTCATAATCATTTACTATCTTTTCCCAGCTGAAATTGTTGCTTATTCTGGCTTTAGCCTTATCTCCATACTCATTCATCTGTTCTTCCGTACACTCTTCAACTCTGTCTAAAAGCTTTGTAAGAGAACCATACTTCTTTTTCCAATATACGGCACCATGTTCACCGACCTCTTTATTAAATCCGACTTTAAGTAACAAATTCATTCTGGTTGATGCAAGTGCCTCAAGCAATGACGGGTTAGTTCCTCCTACCTCGTGTCCATGTATATATCCATATGCCATTTCCCTGATTTTCTTAAGCATTTCCTGGTCATACAGTGTACCGACAAATTTTATTCTTTTATCTTTATCAAATCCCGTCTTTAATTTAAGTTCTTCATAAAACTTATTTTTTTCTATATTTGTGATAAGAACAAGATCCTTTTTAGTCTTGGATTTCATAAATTCCATAATCATCATCTCATAATTATTTTCAGGAACAAATCTTCCAACCACAAGATAATATTCACCCGGTTTTACACCTTTATCGTCCATCCACTCCTTAAGTTTCTCATCATCATCCTTAAGCTGTGATTTCTTTATTTCCGCACCGTATGCTATATAAGTAGTCTGCGGATTGTACTTTGAGTACATTTTTCTTATATACTTTTCGATGTTCTTTGAATCACACACAATCAGTTCGCCATTTTTTATCATAAGTCTCTCTGATATCTTCCAGTACATCTTTATAAGAGAATTCCACTTTCCTCTCTTCCATTCATGACCGTCCGGATTCACATAAAGATGTCCGCCGACAGCTTTCAGCTCACGCTTAAGTTCTCCCACAAACGGTCCTATCCTGCATGCCAGCACATACACTATCGCATGCTTTATATGATGTTTCTTTATATACTCAAGTGAATATTTAAATGCCATAATATCATAATATACTGCTTTGGCAGCTCCTATAGGCGGAACCTTTATCTCAAAGCAGTGAGCAGCATTATATGTGTATTCCCTTGGAGCGTTCTCCGTTATTCCTGCCACATGATATTTTATGCGTGAACTCTTTCTGTTTTCTGTCAATTTGTCAACAAATGTCTCAAAACCTCCATAGTTGGATGGTATTCCCTTTGATCCAATTATAAATACGTGCTGCATACAACTCTCCATTTCTGAAGCGCACAAGCGCTATCATTATTGTCTATTTGGCACCCGATCCCATAAATATGACGCCAACAGTCTTTATAAGTATTTTAATATCCAAAGCCAGACACCAGTTATCTATATATTCCAAATCCAGCTTAACAACTTCCTCAAAATCTTCTATACTGCTTCTTCCACTTACCTGCCACATTCCGGTTATTCCCGGTTTGATGCTCAGTCTTCTCTTGTGGTATCCTTCGTATTTCTTAAATTCATCTACTGTAGGTGGTCTGGTTCCCACAAGACTCATGTCGCCTTTTAATACATTCCAGAACTGCGGCAGCTCGTCTATACTTGTCTTACGTATAAATTTTCCAACCTTTGTTATTCTCGGATCATCTGTCATTTTAAACATCAGTCCGTTCATCTCGTTTTTATCCATAAGCTCTTTTTTTCGCTCTTCAGCATCCTTATACATTGAACGGAACTTATACATGTAAAAATATCTTCCATTCTTTCCGACCCTTTTTTGTTTAAAAAACAGCGGTCCCGGAGATTCAATGAGTAAAACAGGTGCAAGGAAGATTGTAACTATTCCGGTAATAATAAGTCCTACTATGCTTCCTACAATATCCATGCATCTCTTTATTATAAGTTTATTATAATCAAAAAATGTATTTGCAAACGAAATAACAGGAATATCCCCAAGCATTGATACAGTTTTATCAAATCCCTCAAAATTTTCAAGAACTTCAATATTTAAATGAACCGTAACACCCATATTTTCATATTCCATTATCACGTTCTTTAATGATTTTCCCGTGTTATACGGAACATTTATAAACACTTCATCAATTGCCTCAGTGCGCACATAATCAATCATATTATTAAAATCTGCCACAACAGGAACCCCACATATCTCCGTTCCTTTAAGATTGTCATCTATTATGGCAATCGCCTTTAAATGATTGTACCACTCACTGTGTCTGTGCATATTGTTAAGCATTTTGTTAGCTCTGTCCACCGTCGTCACCATGAACATTTTCACACTCTTACTCTTGTTCGCATCATTTATAAAATGTCTGCGAAGCATAATATGTCCAACGCACATCAATATAATATTAATAATCACCGTACATACAAGAACACCTCTGGATATTGTACCAAAGCTTCCCTTTATAACTATCAGTATGGATACCACTGCCGCAAACAGCAGATTCATCTTAAGGCAGTGCATAAACTCTGCAAATGCACCTCTTTTAAAGAATTCTTTATTTACATTAAAAAATAAAATCGTTCCTAAAAATGAAAACAAAAAAATCCCCATATTATCAAATATGGTATCCCTCGAATACTGAAGCTGTCCCCTGTACAATACCACCCACAAATATGTCGCCAATATATAACTCACAAGAATGCTTACCGTATCTACTGCAAATATAATAAAATTCTGTGTCTCTTTCCTGTTCTGATACATATTAATCCTCATTTCGAAGCAATTTATTGCTAAACAATTTATCCAATGTTTATACTACCCTATTTTATACCACATATTTGTTTATCAGTAAACACCTTACCCTGATTTTTCTGTGAATTTTATTTGATTTTTGTCAAATATGTAGTATAATACCTAAGTTACGTTTTACTTATTAAATAGGATATAAGATGATGCCGGGGGTGAAAGCCCCTTCGGGGACTAGCCGGCATGAATATGCGTATTTGCAAGCCAGCTTGAAAATACGCATATTATGTCCGGCTGGTGCGTAGCACCCTTTCACCCCCGGCATCATAAGATTCAGACATCAAAATCATCCTATAAAATAAAGAAAATTAAGAAAAGAGGCTAAAGAATGAGTAGTAAGAACTCCAGCAACAAGAAATCTAACAGTTTCCTGAAAAGTAAAAAACTCGGGTTTATACTGGCAGCTATTCAGGCAATAGTTACAGCCGTATTTATCGGTCTTGTAATATATGTTGACATGGTACCTGCAAAATATTTAATACCGGTTATCTTTTTACTTGTTTTATTTTTAGGATACGACATTTTTTCACAGTTTTCAAAGAAATTCAGATTATCAGGAAAGATTATAGCAGTAATCATAACTATAATTTTACTGGTGGGATTATTCTTTGTAATGAAAGCTAACCAGATATTCTCAGGAATCTCAGGTTCAAACAAAAAGACAGATGTCATCGGTGTGTATGTACTTAAAGATGACCCTGCCACAACTCTTGGTGACGTTGCAGATTACAACTTTGGTATACTTGAGACAATAGACAGAAAGAACACAGACAACACTATTTCCAAAGTAAATACAACAGTAGGAAAAGAAATCACAACAACAGCTTACAGTGATATGATTTCACTGGCAGATGCACTGTTAAACGGTGAAGTAAAAGCCATCGTATTAAACTCAGCATTCGTTGATACTATTTCAGACGATGACAACCATCTTGATTTTGCTGACCGTATCAAAGAAGTGGAATCTGTTTCATTTACGACAACTATCGAAGATACAGGTGTTAAAAATATCACTAAGGATCCGTTCTCAGTATATATCAGTGGTATCGACGTATATGGTGATATATCTACAACAAGCCGTAGTGACGTAAACATACTCGCTACAATAAATCCTAAGACAAAGCAGGTATTACTTGTATCTACTCCTCGTGATTACTATGTACAGACTACTGTATCAGGCGGTGCTTATGATAAACTTACACATGCCGGTATATACGGTGTCGATTGTTCAATGGGAACTCTTGCTAACTTATACGGAATAGATGTACAGTATTACTTCAGAGTAAACTTTACGGGATTTGAAAAAGTTATAGACGCATTAGGTGGTGTAACAGTTGTATCTGACGAAGCATTTACAACATATCATGGCAATTACGCAATCAAACAGGGTGAAAACTATATGGATGGCGCAAAGGCTCTCGGATTTGCCAGAGAACGTTACTCTGTATCAGGCGGTGACAGAGGCCGTGGAAAGAACCAGATGAAAGTTATCAAAGCCATTATAGATAAGGCTTCCTCAACTGCAATACTTAACGACTTTAACGGTCTTGTATCAAGTGTAACAGGAAGTTTTGAGACAAACATGACAAATGACGAGCTTACAGACCTTGTCAAAATGGAACTTTCTGATATGGCATCATGGAATGTCGTACAGTACAGTGTTGACGGATTTGGTGATTCAAAGACAACATATTCTGCACCAAATAATCACGCATATGTTATGGAACCGGATATGTCAACTGTTGAAACAGCAAAAGCTCTTCAGCAACAGGTAATAAACGGTGAGACAATCAGTGCTCCTGAAAACGTTGTTGAACATTCAAACTAAACTGTAATTCTTAAAACAGAACCTGTCTGATGACAGGTTCTGTTTTTTGTGGTAAAATGTGAATGTTACGTTAAATTTAAAATGTTTTAGGAAAGTATGGTAAGAAAATGAGTAAGAAAACTATCAAATTTCAAAGAAGCAAAAAAGACCATAAGTTTTGTAAGGCAGATTGGATTATATTATTAACCATAATGATTATATACAGTGCCATTGCCCTTTATAATCTAGGTTATCACTATGCTCCACAGACAGCCTGGAAAGGAACTGATGGTCAGAATATAGTACTTGATATGGGTGATGTAACTGATATCAGTAATGTGAGCTTTTTCATGGGTGAAACCGCATATTACAATCTCTCTGTCAGCGGCAGGGATTCAACATCAGACATGTGGGAATCATACCGCAATTCAGAGATATCAACAGTATTTTCGTGGAACACCGTAAATATAGATACGGCTCACAGATATATTATGATTGCCCTGTCATCACCGGCAGCATCACTGAAAGAAATCGTAATAACTGATCCGGACGGAAATATACTTACACCGGTAAATGCTGATGATTATGCAAATCTGTTTGATGAACAGAACATGTATCCCGGAAAATCAACATTTAGGGACAGTACATATTTTGATGAGATTTACCACGCACGTACTGCATATGAATATATCCACAGACTCACAACCTACGAAAACACCCATCCGCCCCTTGGCAAAATCTTTATATCCATCGGTATAATGATATTTGGCATGAATCCCTTTGGCTGGAGAATAATGGGAACGCTTTTTGGTATATTCATGATTCCGGTTATATATGCCTTTGCAAAAAAAATGTTTGAGCAGACATGGCTCACATCCATCATCTGTCTTTTATTTACATTTGACTTTATGCACTTTACGCAGACACGTATAGCCACCATCGATGTATATGTAACATTTTTCATAATGCTTATGTACTATTTCATGTATAAATACATCCGCCTGTCATTTTATGACAGCTCTCTTAAGAAAACGCTTATCCCCCTCGGTATAAGCGGAGTTGCCATGGGATTCGGATGCGCATGTAAATGGACCGGCTGCTATGCAGGTGTGGGACTTGCATTAATCTTCTTCTATCAGTTATACAGAAGATACAGAGAGTACCACTTTGCCAAAATGAATCCTGACGGTGAAACAGACGGAATACGCAACAGCCATGTTATTGAAGTTTTCCCGAAATACACGGTCAGAACACTTTTGTTTTGTATCCTTTTCTTTATAATAATACCGGGAATTATATACACGCTGTCATACGTTCCTTTTATCAGTTACAGCGGTAACTTAAGTCTTATTGACAGAATGCTTGAAAATCAGGTTACAATGTTTACATACCATTCAGGCCTCAAAGCAACCCACGCTTACTCATCATCGTGGTATCAGTGGCCTGTACTTGTACGTCCTGTACTGTTTTACACAGTTTCACTCTCATCAACAGTATCAGAAGGTATTTCATCATTTGGAAACCCTGCTGTATGGTGGGTAGGAATACTAGCCACATCATACGCCTTATACAGGTTGATTGCATATTCTGATAAAAAAGCCGGATTTTTACTTATCTCGTATGCGGCACAGTTCCTTCCATGGGTTCTCGTTACAAGATACACATTTATGTACCACTACTTCCCGAGCACACCTTTTGTTGTTTTGTTAATCGGTTTTAGTATGTACCGCCTTGCCGGTTCTGATGCAGTTACAGATGAAAGCAGTGTACCTCTCGAAGAAGGAGCATTAAAGCGTAGAAAAAGAATTGAGACGGCATGTTTTGTATACTGCGGTATAGCTATTGCACTGTTTATACTATTCTACCCTGTACTGTCAGGTATGCCGATAAGCAAAGCATTTGTAAAGACATTCTTAAGATGGTTTAAGAGCTGGACTTTAGTTTTATAGATAATGTAGATTTTTATAATAATTCTTTATGCAAATAAGCGTGGAACATAAAAATATGACAATATATCTTTATATTCCACGCTATATTTTTACTGTTTTTTACTTTCACCTGTTGCATAATCTATGGTTATTCCCGGCTGGATGTTATATACATATACACTGAATTTCACTCCATCACCATTATCTTCTACTGATTTTGCTTCCATCCACACTCCTGATGCCACCAGATTATCTCCCTCAAATATGGGTGTCACCCTGTACAAAACATGATTATTGGTTTTATGCACATAGTCTGCTACTTCATTTTCAAACGGCAGCATCCCATCCACATTGAGATATCTTGTTCCGGTTATCAGGTTTTTCTCGTTGGCATTTTCGCCCGAGAGCTGATATCCTATAAGATGGCATCTGTTATACAGATATTTTCCATCTACGTTATCATATTTCACGGTATGCCATCCGCTCGGCTTAATCATACCTATCTTTCCTCTTTCCTCCGTAGGCATTATATCAGTGCATACATTGGCATATGCCACTCCGCACCTCCCCAGTGAATCAAGCTCAGAATAATTTTCAAAAGGCTGTGTAATCATATCATTTTCACCAAACTCAGGCTCATTATTATTAATCTCCACATACGGACTTCCCGAATATTCCGGAACATCTCCTACATCGGCAGACTGTACCTGTTTTCCACCGCTGCCTATGCTATTCCATGCTTTTTCAACCAGATGGCCTATCTGTCCATATGTACCCGGAAAATAATTACCTACACCCGCCAGTATCAATATGGCCAAAATCACATACAACAGATTTCTTACCGGATTAGATTTTTTTCTTCGATTCCTGCTCATTATTTTGCCTCCATTTTATACTGGCATCATGATGCCTGCCAGCCTTGTACAACAAAAAAAGAAACACAATATCATCTCAGTATGTGCTTCTTCTCATTTATGTATACAACTGTTTAATATAGTGCCGGCGACCGGAATCGAACCGGTACGGGAGGTTAGTCCCGCAGGATTTTAAGTCCTGTGCGTCTGCCAGTTCCGCCACGCCGGCAACAATGGATGGAGGTGGATTCGAACCACCGAAGCAATTTGCAGCAGATTTACAGTCTGTCCCCTTTGGCCACTCGGGAATCCATCCATGTCTTATCGACATTAAATATTTATACCACAATACATCTTAAAATGCAAGTGATTTTTAATTTACTACCATTCTGTATATTCCAGCACCAAATGCCGGTACTTTTACTATAAGCTCGCCATTTACAACATCATACTGCTGTCTTCCAGCATTATATGAATCAACAGACGAAACTATAAGGCTCTCCATCTTATATCCGTCAGGAACACCAAGCTGTACAACAGGAATATTTATTTCTTTCTCATAATCATTGTTGTTGACCGCAACGGCTATTATATTATTTCCTAAAAATCTTCCAAATGTTATGACATTGTACTCTCCTGTAAGTCCCTTATATGAACCCTTTCTGAGGGCTTCATTTTCTTTGTGTATTCTGATTACATCCCTATGAAACTCGACAAGCTCAATATCCTCTTTACCCCACGGATATGTTCTTCTGTTGTCAGGATCTGTCCAACCGCACACACCGGCTTCATCTCCATAATATATAGTAGGTGCTCCCGGCCATGTCATCTGTACTATAACAGCCTCTTTCATAATTCCCTTATTTACGTACTGATTTGCGGATTCTGAACCTCTGCTGTCCACTCTTCCCACATTTCCGTTAGTTCTTGTAAGGAATCTTGAATGGTCATGGTTAGACAGTTCATTCATGGCAACAAGAAGTGACTGTCCGTGAAAACGTGACATATGATGTCTCATTGATGCGAAGAAGCTGTATGAATCTCCACGAAGATCATCACGCTTTTCATCACTGTGTTTCTCCATACCTGTAAGGAACCATGATAACGGCTCCATAAAAGCATCATAGTTCATTACCGTATCCCATTCTTCACCCTGAAGCCATGCTCCCGGATCTCCATAATGCTCAGCAAGAATAATAGCCTCCGGATTAGCTTCCTTAACATTCTTTCTGAAGTCTTTCCAGAATTTGTGGTTAAACTCTCCGCTTCTTCCAAGATCTGCAGCAACATCAAGTCTCCATCCGTCAACATTGTACGGAGCTGATACCCATTTTCTGGCTATTCCCATAACATAATCATACAATTCAGGTGAATCTTCATAATTAAGCTTAGGAAGTGTATCATGTCCCCACCAGCCGTTATAATGATAGTTGTATGGCCAGCTGTCCTCAAAGAACTGGAAGAATGATCTGTACGGACTGTCTGCCGATACATAAGCACCCTTCTCATATCCTTCCTGATTCTCATATATCTGCTCTCTGTCGAGCCATTTATTAAACGAACCACAATGATTAAATACTCCATCGAGTATAACCTTCATGCCTCTTTTATGAACTTCATCTACAAATTCAGCAAAGAATTTATTCGATGCTTCAAGATTTTCTTTATCCGTAACTCTTGTTATATATCTTGTGGCTTCTCTGTTAAGATACTGATCATCCCTGAGAAGTTCACCTTCGTCTTTTACAATTTTCCCAATATGTGGATCAACATAATCATAATCCTGAATATCATATTTATGATTAGACGGTGATACAAATATAGGATTGAAATATATTACCTCTACTCCAAGTTTCTGCAGATAATCAAGTTTATCCCAGACTCCCTGGATATCACCACCGTAAAATTCACGCACGCCCATAGATGCCGGATATTTTCCCCAGTCAGTTACTTTTACGGATTTATCTCCTATATACTGATATTCATTAGTCTCAACATCATTTGTCTTATCACCGTTATAAAATCTGTCAGTATAAATCTGATACATTACTGCGCCTTTAGCCCAGTCCGGTGTCTCAAATCCCGGTGTGATAACAAAATCATACCATCCAAGTCTGTTATCACAAGGTCCTGTCTTATCATAATAACAGACCTCATATCCAGTAATCACCTTGAAATAATAATGAATCTGCTTATCTGTAAGCTGCAACACAGTTTCATAGTAATCAAATAATTCCGTAGACAGAATCACTTTCATAGGTATCTCTTTGTCATCCATACACAAATATACATGATCAACATTATTAGCTGCAGTTCTCATCTGGATTTTTACCTCTGAATTTTTTGCCGGTTCAGCAGGTATACGGAATCCTGATGTCTCATCACTGAATAATGCATTTCTGTTCATCATAGGATGCATATTTTGAATATAAAATAATTTTTTATCTGTAGGTGACATTCTGTCAACTTTGATATTCATACTAATCCTCCATTCCGCAGACGCTATACATTGAAAGCTCCTAACGTTTTATATCTTATAAATGCACATACCTTATAAATTATATATTAATTACCTTGCAAAAACAAGTCAAAGTTTTATCCACATCTCCATGTATTATATATTATGCAACTGTTTTTCATATGTTTTATAAAAATTCTGTATTTTATGCAAGTAAAAAGGACAGCTTACGTTGCTGTCCTTTTAGGAGAAGGTATTTCGTTTTTTTATGGGGTGTAACAAAAAAACTATATATAATGTATTGGGGGTTTTTACGATATTTATTATAGCATCCGTCCAGGAATAAGTGTGCACAAAGTTTACAAAAACCAACATATTTTTTTGTGCAAATTCACAACACGATTTTTTGCTATCCTGTAATGCCCTCGTCATTTTGTACGTTTTTGTCAAATAATGCCTCAAACTCTTCCCTTCCGATTTTCTCTTTCTCTATGAGAAGTTTGGCACTTCTCTCAAGAACATCCCTGTTCTCAAGAATAATTTCTTTTGCCTTTTTGTAGCAGTCCTCAACTATCTTCTTAACTTCCACATCTATTTCAGCGGCTGTGTTATCTGCATATCCTCTTGTATGAGCAAGGTCTCTTCCGATAAACACTTCATCATCGTCATCGCCATAACAGATATGTCCGAGTTTCTCTGACATTCCGTATTTAGTAACCATTGACTTTGCAGTTGAAGTTGCCTGCTTTATATCCTGTGAAGCGCCTGTTGTGATATCATCAAATACTATCTCTTCAGCGATTCGTCCTCCAAGACTCACCATAATATCTTCAAGCATCTTACCTTTTGTCATAAACATCTGGTCCTTCTCAGGCAGTGGCATAGTGTAACCCGCTGCACCTGAACCTGTAGGAATAATAGACACTGTATGAACCGGTCCGACCTTTGGCAGCACATGGAATAAAATCGCATGGCCTGACTCATGATATGCCGTAATTCTCTTTTCTTCATCTGAAATAACACGACTCTTCTTCTCAGTTCCTATTCCAACCTTTACAAATGATCTGTTTATATCTTCCTGTGTAATGTATACTCTGTTGTTCTTAGCTGCAAATATGGCTGATTCATTAAGAAGGTTCTCAAGATCTGCCCCCGTAAATCCTGCTGTGGTCTGTGCCACCGTATCTAAATCCACATCCTCAGCGAGCGGCTTATTCTTTGCATGAACATCAAGTATCTCTCTTCTTCCCTTGATATCAGGTCTTCCTACTACTACCTTTCTGTCAAAACGTCCCGGTCTCAATATCGCCGGATCAAGAATATCTACTCTGTTGGTAGCAGCCATGACTATTATTCCTTCATTCACGCCAAAACCATCCATCTCAACAAGAAGCTGATTGAGTGTCTGTTCACGTTCATCGTGTCCTCCACCCATACCTGTTCCTCTTCTTCTGGCAACAGCATCAATCTCATCTATAAATACTATACAAGGTGAATTTTTCTTTGCTTCCTCAAATAAATCCCTTACTCTTGACGCACCGACACCGACAAACATTTCCACAAAATCTGAACCGGATATGCTAAAGAACGGTACACCCGCTTCACCGGCAACAGCCTTTGCAAGTAATGTCTTACCTGTACCCGGCGAACCTGTAAGGATAACTCCCTTAGGTATTCTCGCTCCCACTCCGATATATTTCTTCGGACTCTTAAGGAAATCCACGATTTCTTCAAGCTCTTCCTTTTCCTCTTTAAGACCTGCCACACTGTCAAATGTAACCTTGGTATCACCGGCACCTGCCATTTTAGCACGGCTCTTGCCAAAATTCATCATTTTGCCTCCGCCGCCTCCGCCGCCAAGCTGTCCGCTGATCATAGAGAAAAATACTATCATGACCACAATCATGATTATATAAGGAATAATCTCCCATATAACACTGTCTCTGTCTACATCATTCATGATGTAATCCTCAACACCTGCATCCTGAAGGTCTTTCGTGACAGTTGATATATTTTCCACATATATGGTTTTCTTTGAACCATCTTTAAATTCTGCTATTACCCTACCTGTCGGTACTTCCTTATTTTGTTTTATCGTAACCTGTTCTATTTTACCTTTGTTCAGGTCGCTGATAAAATCTCCATAGGTATACTTATTATCCGTTGCGTTATACTGTGTAAACATATAGATAATTGCACAGATAACAATCGCTGCAATCAGATAAAATCCTGCACCTTTCATTTGTTTTTTCAATTCTTCATGCCTCCTTCCGCACTATATGGAATATTAACCTGCATCCTGTTATACCTCTACCACACCGATATATGGTAAATTTCTATATTTCTGGTCATAATCAAGTCCATATCCGACAACAAATTCATCCGGTATGTTAAAACATGTATAATCAACCTTCATATCCACAACCCTTCTGTCAGGTTTGTCAAGAAGTGTACACACCTCCATAGAAGCCGGTTTACGTGTCCACAAAAGTTCACACAATGCCTTGAGTGTTCTTCCGGAATCAATAATATCTTCGACAATTATTACATTTTTGCCTTCTATCGATTCATCTAAATCTTTCTTTATCTTTACATTTCCTGAACTTACCGTATTGCTTCCATAACTAGATACTGTCATAAAGTCCATTGTAACAGGTACTGTTATTCTCTTTGAAAGCTCACACATAAAAAATGCGCCACCCTTTAACACACATATAAGGTGCACAGTCTTTCCTGCATATTTCTCGCTGATTTTCCCAGCTATCTCACTAATCTTTGCATCAACTTCATCTTCCTCAATCAATACGCGAATCTTATCTTCCATCGTCTTTACCGTTCCTTTCACAATACTGTACTTTTAAAACATTGCGGGTGTCCTCCGTTATCTTGTAGGCTTCGCTGATTCTGTAGCCTGTTACCCACAAAATATGCTGCCCGTCAGCGAGCAGCGGTATAGAGTCCCTTTGTTCTCTGGGTACCTTTTCATCAATAAAATAAGATTTCAGTTTCTTATGACCACCCTTTGCCACCTCGAGAAAATCCCCATTTTCACGAAAGCGTATTTGCAAAGCATTTTTTATTTTATCATAATCAAACCATTTAGTATACATTTTTTCCTTAAAATTTAAAGAATTTTCTAAACTAAATATAAATTTGTCACCGCTTTTTAATATATATTCACCCGGAACATTTACAATAACTTTTTCTTTCTCCTTAATACCATTAATATTATTACCATTATCTTTTCTAATCTCGCATCTGTCATATACATTTGTGCATATAATATTATATGGCAGATTAACTGACTTGCCGGTTCCACGGCTCATAAGCATCATTACATCTTCAACATGTTCCGAAGTTATATCTTTTAATTTACCCGCCACGCTCTTTATTGCCAGTCTGACTATGCCACTCTGAAGTGTGACATGACATTTCATAAATTCATTTATATCGATGGATATGCCACCATCTGTTTTATGCGCAGCCCGCTCAAATGCATCCTCTGTCTGCTGCTCCATATATTCTTCTATCTGTGAAAGCTGTTCTGACAGCCTTAATATATGTTCCCCACTCACGGGATTAATATTCCTCTTCATGTAAGGAATGAGCTCAAGACGGATTTTATTCCTTGTATAATCCGTCTTAAGATTTGTTGAATCAGTCCTGTATTCAATCTTCCTGTCATTTAAATATTTCTCAATTTCGTTTCTTCCAAGGCACATGACCGGTCTGATAATATTTCCCCTTACCGGTGGTATACCGCACATGCCCTTTATTCCTGTTCCCCTGCACATATTGTGAAGTATCGTCTCCACGCAGTCATCCGCATTATGCGCCACGGCTATTTTAGATGCACCAACCTCATCTAAAACCATATTAAATGTTTTATACCGCATATCACGTCCCATCTCTTCCTCGGACATTCCGCCTTTCTGTGCCATACCAGGTATGTCATATTCATAACTTCTATACCACACACCCATGCTTTCGCAAAGACTGCTCACATATCTCTCATCAGCATCAGCTTCACTTCCGCGTATTCCATGGTGAACATGTACCACATACAGTTCCATGTTATACTCCTGCTTAAGTTCTGAAAGTATCTCAAGAAGGCATACCGAATCTGCCCCGCCAGATACACCAAGAACTATCCTGTCACCTTGATTTATCATATTGTTCTTTTCTATATATTTTTTCACTTTGTCAATCATATTTTCTCCATTCCGGCTGCAACTGCTGCTATGCTGCCCGGTTCCATATTCCTGCTACCAGCACTGTCATATCATCTTCCGGCTCACTGCTATTGTATTCTAACACATTTTCCAGTATTGATGCAGCCATTTCTTTAGGATTTGTGCTGTTTATTCCCATAATTATCTCACTCATTGCCTTTTCCTTATCATCTGCGCTTATTGCCTCCACTATACCGTCTGACACCATAATAATCATATCACCGGAATACATTTTCTTTGACGTGCTTTCTATATCCACCTGTTCAAATACACCCATAGGCATGGTTGTTGACTTAATCGCCTCAACCCAGCCCTCTCTTTTTACAAAGGTAGATGCAGCTCCGAGTTTTACAAAATCACATACACCGGATGCAAGATTTATTATTCCCATGTCAAGAGTGGTAGGTTTCTCGCTGTCAGAATTCACTAACATTACTGAATTTATCATTTTCAACGCCACATCCTCACTAAATCCGCTGTCCATAAGCTGTTCAAGAAGTTCTATGGCTGTCTCACTGTCCTGAAATGCATAATATCCCGATCCCATTCCATCTGCTATACTCATTAACAATTGTCCGTTCCCGATTTCAGAAAATGTAAAATTATCACCGGACACGTCCGATTCTTTTTTCGTCTTTCTTGCCATCCCATGCAGCGCATAGAAATTTTTCTTTTCCACAAAGGATATGGTTGCATATTCATTTCCAAGAATTTTTCTGCCATTTATGGCAGGCTCAAGTTCCATTTCAACAATGTCACCCACCAGTTTACCCAGGTCTCTTACATTTATAACCTTTCCTTTCTGGCACTTTGCGGTTATCATATATTCTTTCTGATGATTTCTGTTTTCAAGTATCATAAATTTCTTCAGATTTATCCTTTCCCTCTTTAACGACCGTCTAAGCTGCTCCTCATTTCCGTCCGCAAAATTCTTTGAACTGTATAACATTTTTCCATATTCACCCATCATTCCGGCAATCTGTTTAAGCTGAAGTGAAATAACTTCTCTGCTTTCTATAAGTTTATTTCCCCATACCATATTCATTCTGGCTTTCTCAAATGTATGGTTTAACTCTGATATAAATATCTCCGGAGACAGACAGTTCATCATAAATCTGCTGCTCATGTCCTGTAATGTCAGTTTACCTTTGGCATCCGCCTTCTCAACAAGCAGTCTCATTTCTGCCTGTATCTCTGGCTGAACCGCACACAGTCTGCATTTACTGCATTCTCCACACATTTTAGCTATCATCTCATTGCCTATAACCTCAAGATCATGCTCTGATAACTGCTTTTTTCTCTGAACCATCGAAAAACTCTCTGAAAGTTTTTCAAATGACTCTGCTATAAGTTTCAGTCTTTTTTCCCCTTCACGGCGTATCATGCTTTCACGCCCTCTTCCATCTTCATCATCCTCCGCTCCCGTAACCGAACGTGGCAGTATGATAAATGTCGCAATTCCCATGCATATTCCCTGAACAGTGGACTCAGGACCGAGTGTACCCATAAAAATATACTCAAGGAGAATGGCTGATATAATAAATACCACGCTGTTTATTAACCGCCCAAATTTTCTAAATACCCCCGATATGGTACCAAGAATACCCATATTTCCAATATAGGCAATGGAGCCTGTCCACATGCACGCTATAACTCCGCATATATTTCCAACGACTGCACCGTACCCGGCACCATATCTGTTTCCCGCAAACATTATCGCAAGATAGAGTATACCTTTAAGAACCGACTCCGGCATCACGTTTGTACTACCCACATAATACAAGGTGACAGCCATAAGTATCGCAACTCCCAGAATCTCTTCCATCTGCATCTTATGTAATTTTCCTTTGTAAATACCGTCTATTCCTTTAGAAAATATCACCGATGTGGATGCTCCGAGGCATGACACCGTAACGGCTGCAATTATTTTCTGCGGAAGCGGTGTTATGCCACCTTCCATGACTATGCCTAAAAGTTCAAATATAAGCATAATTCCGAATGTATACACCCCAAGACTGTAAACTCCCATCCTTTTTCCCGCTGCCTCTGTTATTCTAAGCAGAAATACAATCGTCATCATAACCATTATGTACTTTACAGATGCCAGAACACTCTGGGATGTAAACATACTGAATGCCATAAGCAGAAATGTAATCATTCTGGCTTCCGGTTTTGAATATAGTGCTGCAAAATATCCGATTCCTAACGGATTGTACGTCATTATAACACATCTGGCAAGAATTACCCCTATCATTTGTACAAATGTTGTTTTGAAAATTTTGTCCTTCATAAGCTCCTCCATTTTGAAATTTTACTGTGTTTCGCATAATTCCCTCATATCTACTTGTACAAATTTACAGGCTGCAATGCTCAGAATGTCACTTATTCAGCCTGTAAATTTGCACAAGATAAGATATATCACAGAACTCCACAAACACAGTCATTATATTCACTATGGCTGGCGATTTTTGTCAGTTTATCCACCACTTTTCAAAAAAGTTTTAGACAAAAACTCCTTCAAAAGTTTTTTCGAGTCGTTTCAAGGTTTTTAATATCTGTTAAGAATTTAAGTTTTATCTGATATAGGTACGAACTTTTCCCGTTGCTTATGTAAACAAAAAATCAGACCATCCATCTGTGATTTCAGGTCTGATTTCAAAATAGTATTAATGCCCTTATAAATTTTTTCTATTTTTCAGGTTTAAGTATTATCTCATCCGGGTATACATATCCAAACTGTTTCGCCTTTTCTTCCACGTACTGCTTCGTCTGGACATATACCTTCTGCTCTTCCAAATCCTTTGAACGCTGCTGCTGCGTTGCAAGATTATCCTTCAGCTGAGACTCCTGAAGTTTAAGTTTATGCTGCTGTGTCTTCATGTCACTTATCTGTATAACCATAATACCAAAAAATATCATCATAAGAAAACCTATAAGAAACACGGACAGCTTATTTGATTTTTTTCTTTTTGCCACTGCCGTTCTGCTCATTCTTCTTTACACCCTTAACTTTTTTATTTATTTTAATTCTTTTTATAAATTTTTTCAATAGTCTGACTATAATGTTTTTAAATTTTAGTAAAATTAACGAAAAATATTTTACAATTATAGGACTTAAGGATACCTCATATAGCAACATTCCCAATGCGACAAATATGAACGCATTAAACCTCATGCTACCTCCATTAAAGTCATACATCATGCAAAATATGTATACTCCTGAAATGCTCCAGAATATTATATCCTCAATTCCTACAACTATAACATTTCTTCTGAATATCCTCCGGCTGATTCTTAAGCCGTCATACAAAACACTCATTTTCACACCTGAAATAACTGCACTGCATATCAGATATAATTCGACAGATATATTTAAACTCACGCTTATCTCCTCATTTAAACATTCTGCTCAAAAACGACTCCCCATTCTCATTTTTCTTCACATGTGTATAAATGAAACTATCCATATGCCCCTCAACATCCACCTGTCCCTTCTCCAGATTCAGATTTTTAACATGCATATCATTTCCCTTTATAACCAGGGGTCCAAGTTCTGTCTCTACCTTCACTTCCTCAACATCGAATGAAATGACATCAATGACTCCCGTTATGTTGGCTTCTTTTCTGTTGTTTATAGTAATCTTGTGGCTTTTAGTGATTGCACGTTCTTCCATACTCTCCTCATTTCTGCAGCCATTTTATAATATATTATATTAAGCCATCCCTCATATTATTACCATTTATTTAGATTTCCCTGTACATTTCTGCCGCTTCATCCTTTTTAACGGTCTCCTGGACGTTTAACACTTCTACTTTCATCGTTTTATTTCCAAACTGTATCTCTATAGTATCTCCGGCTTTAACTGACACTGAAGCTTTGGCAACTTTTCCATTTACCATGATACGTCCTGCATCACACGCCTCATTCGCCACCGTTCTTCTCTTTATAATTCTCGATACTTTTAAATATTTATCTAATCTCATACTATTCCTCATTCCTGAGCGATTTTATCGCATACTAATCTCCATTTTTTAATCCTGTTTGCCTGCAACTACAAAAAAACCTGCACACCTTTTCAATCAGAAAGATGTACAGGTCATCCGACATAACAATATTAGTTGTTGATGTCATCCTTTAAAGCCTTACCAGCTTTAAACTTAGGTGCCTTTGAAGCAGCGATTTTCATTGTCTCGCCTGTCTGTGGATTTCTACCTTCTCTTGCAGCTCTCTCTGCAACTTCGAATGTACCGAATCCAACTAACTGAATCTTGTCGCCTTTCTTTAATGTCTCGGCTACAACCTCTGTAAATGCCTTTAATGCCTTCTCAGCATCTTTCTTAGATAATTCAGTTTTCTCAGCCATTGCTGCTACTAATTCAGCTTTGTTCATGGATAAACTCCTCCTCCATATTATTTTCGTATATTTATCCGTCACTCTCTGCGGATATGTTCAAGATAGGTAATCTCTGTACCTTCATGTTTATTTATAAACGGTCAGTCCTTATTTGTCAAGGCAAATCGCACATTTTGTTACATTTTCCTTAAGAATTATTACATTTTTCATTCATCATGGGAATTATGTTTACCATTCCCGTTATTTTTTAGTTTTTCAAGCCTCTTAAGCTCTGCCCAGCTTGTATTTTCGTGCTCTGTGTCGCCAAACACCCTCGGATGTCTGAAAATCATTTTTTTACAGATTCCGTCAACAACATCATTTATATCAAAATCACCCTCTTCAGATGCAATCTCACTGTGCATTATCACCTGAAACAACAAGTCTCCAAGCTCCTCTTTCAGATTTTCCATATCTTTATTGTCTATGGCCTGAATAACTTCTTCACATTCATCCTTAAGACAGTTTTTTATACTTTCATGTGTCTGTACGCTGTCCCACGGACACCCGTCTTTAGCCCTTAATTCCTTCATAACGGTCTGCAAGTCATTAAAATCAAAATATTCCTTAGCAGCAAACTGTCTCCTTTGTTCTTTCGTCATATCTTCTCCATTCTACAGGTATTTATCTGTCATTTTGTCAGTTTTCCATCTGTCGTCCGAGAAATCCCGCTACCACCGATGCAATTCTTATATCTGCCTCTGTCGGTTCTCTTTTCTCTCCTTTTATAAGAATTATCACCGAACCGATAATATCTCCCTCGCATATTATGGGATGGATTATCTGAGGTAATTCTTCTATATCTGCACTTTCTGCCGGTTGCACAAAATCAGATGTTCCTTTTATAATTTTACGTCCGTTTATGATTTTTTCCAGCTCTTTTGTGACTGACCTGTTAAGTATTTCTTTTTTGGGCATTCCGGCAACGGCTATCAACTGGTCTCTGTCAGTTATTATAACAACATTTCCCGTACTTTGAAATACTGTATCTGCACATTGCTCTGCAAACCTGCCGAGTTCACCTATGGGTGAATATTTCTTAAGTATTATCTCTCCCTCACAGTCCGTGTATATTTCAAGAGGATCACCCTCTCTTATTCTCAGTGTCCTGCGAATTTCTTTTGGCACTACCACTCTGCCTAAATCATCTATGCGACGTACAATCCCTGTTGCCTTCATGTCATATTTTCCTCCAATGATTTATTTTCTATATATTAGCTTTGGAGTTAGTATGTGGAAAACCACAGGAAATTATTCCTTTATTACATATCTGTTTTACAGAACTTATTATATAGCTGCAATTATTGTATGCAAACAATCAGCGTAAACATCTATAGTCGTAATCTCTATTCTACAGGCCCGATAATGTTCTCATTACCAGATCCACATCTTTATTTTCAAGTTCCTGAATAATATGCAGATATGTTTTTTGTGTCGTTGTCATACTGGCGTGTCCAAGCCGTCGGGCAACACTTGCTATGGAAACACCGGCAAATAATAATAGTGATGCATGTGTATGTCTGAGTCCGTGTATTGAAATCTCTGATATTCCACAAGCTTTACAATGCCTGGTAAGCACATCATTTACTGTAGAATTATATATTTTAGATTCTCCAACAAATATCGGCTTATCCTCCGGCATACCCTTTACCAGTTCTGAAAATTTAACTACAATCTGCCAGTCAATTTGAATTTTTCTCACAGACGAACTGTTCTTCGTAGGTAAAAATCCACCATTGCCCTTATAATCCCATGTTTTACTGATAGAAAGTGTCTGTCGTGAAAAATCAAAGTCCTTGGGTGTAACTGCAAGTGCCTCAGAAAAACGCATACCGGTCTTTGCAACCAGCAGAATAAACCAATCCCAGTTTGGTTCTTCCTTTATATCAAGATCAGCTATCAGTGTATGAAGTTCAAACTGATTAAGATATTTAATCTTTTTTTCCCGTGGTGTCTTTCCCTTTATAATCGCCTTTCTTGTCGGATTACGCTCTATCAGCCCTTCATCTACGGCATCAAGTATCGCACCCTTTAGCTGATGATGAAAATCAAGCGTTGTCTGTCTCTCATGCTCCCTTGCATAATCATTAAGTAACTGCTGATACACTGTCCTTGTCAATTCACAAAGCTTTAAATCCGGCACAAGCCTTTCTACCCACTTCTGTGTCATTTTGTATTTTGCCATTGTCGCTTCCCTTATTGCATCCTTCTTATATACATCAACCCATTGTCTGTAATAATCACAAAAAAGCGTCGTTTCGTTTATATCTCTTATCATAAGCATTCTCCATTCTCTATATTGCTTACGCTGATATAAACAGTTTCGAATATTTAAATGAATATTTCAAGTGCGTTAATCCCCTATCAGTGGTTTAATCTCTTCATCCAGAGTTTTCCTCAGTTCACTCATCAGTTTATTATAGTACTTGAACTTAGGCAAAGCCTTTTCTTCTAATGTTTTGTATCTTGTAAAATCTGCCGTAACCTTAATCGCCTTCTCATTCGGAATTTCACCGTTGCGATAATGTGTTGCTGCATACATAACATCATCCTTAGATGTACACCATGTAGCACAAAAATCTGAAACAACCTTCTCAATGCAATCATGCTTCATATTCTCTACAATATTTAAAATAGATTTGCCCTTATACTTATTCTCATCAGTTTCAATATCGTATACAAGATCATACATAATATCTGCAACCTTTGAATTATCTTTTCTAAGTTCAATGATATATTGCTTTACTTCTTCTATCTGCTTTTGCCTCTGTTCAGGTGTAATATCACCCTCTCCATCAGTTGTAACAATATTCTGAATAAGATTAATGATATACTCATAATCAATCTTAATATTGCTATATGCCATTAGTTCATAGTCTAAATTCACCTCAGCAGAATCACTTTTTTCTGACGAATCATCATCCGACGAATTTAACTCATCTTTCACATTTAAATAATGTCCTGCATAATCTATATATTCATCTTCCGAAATACCATAATCCTTTAGCATACTTTCCTCATAATTGCTAAAGGACTTTAACTGTGCAAACAATTTATCAAAATTTTGAAATGCCTTCGCAAACTGTTCTTTTTCTTTCAACGATAGTCCCGGAACATCCGAAGGTGTCTCAGCCACAATCCTAAGTGCTGCAAGTGCTTTTCTAAATGCCGGTTCTACCTCTTCCCATTCAGCAAGCATCGCCATCTCCGTACTTCCTGCTGAATAAAGCTTTACCGCATTGTCTACACTTTCCTTAAACATATGTGGTGCCTGAAATGTAACTATCTGACCATATGTTTTATTTTTATCATATATACGGTTCGTTCTCGAAAATGCCTGAATCAGATCATGCGGACCCATAGGCTGTCTGTCTATAAAAATAGTTGACATACACGGTGCGTCAAATCCCGTAAGTAATCTGTCGACAACAATGACCAGATCAAGCTGTTCATTTCTGCTCTTATACTTAGCATCTTTTCTTGCAAGTCTTTTATTCAGATTTCCATTATATGCCTGTATCTGTGAAAGCTCATATTTTGTACCAAACATTTTATTGTAGTCATCCAATGATTCCTGCATCTTCTGCTGATTGACCTGTGAACTTTCTTCATTCTCAGATACTGAATATGTAATAGCAAATTTAGGGAAATCAGGAAGTACCTGTCTTATCCTCTCATCTATCTGTAATGAAGTCTCACCATTTTTAACCTTTGTAAGCAATTCATAATACTTTTGTGCTAACCTGATAGAACTTGTGGTAAGCATACCTTCATATGTTTTTCCCTTTCCATTTTGAAATCCGAGTTTGTGATATGATTTATTTAAAATAACGTCCAATACACTTAACATATGTGTTTCATTATCATATATTCCGGCGTCTGTTTCATCTTTTATATTTTTAGGTCCATCATGCTCTACCTGAAATCCAAGTACTGCATTGTCATGTATCGCATTTTGGATAGTATACCTGTGTAAACGTTCTCCATATAATTCTTCTGTGGTACGTGGCAAGTCACCCATCTGCGGATATGGATTTTCGGCAAATCTTGGAGTTCCGGTAAATCCATACCAAAGCGAATTGCCAAAAAATCTTTCTATTTCCCGCTTCGTAGAAGGAGTCACTGCTCTGTGACATTCATCAACCACAAATGCTATTTTTAAATTCTTTATCCTATTATATTCAGGTGTCCCTTCCTGTAACTTTTTGTTGATAAGTCTTTGCAGTTTCTGTATTATAAGATCATTATTGGCATACGCCTGAAAAGCCATCGTTGTCTGTGTATCCAAATCTTTTCTGTCAATCAAAAAGATGGCCTTATCTATAGCCGGAATATCCATTAAAATGTTTCTGGTCGCCTTATATGATGTAAGCGTCTTTCCTGAACCCGTTGTATGCCAGACATATCCTGATTTGCCAGCCTTAGATGCCTCTCTTATTGACTCAATAGCATGTATCTGGTATGGTCTGAGCAATATAAGCCTCTTTGAGTCCTCATCTAACACTGTATATCTTGCAATCATTTCATGTGCCTCTGGTATCCTAAGAACACTTTTCGCAAAATCTATATAATCTGATACAGGATTATTCTCTCTATCCAACCATCCGCTTATAAACTTCGGGTTCAGTTCAGTATCACCCGCTGCCGAAAAATATTTGGTATCTACTCCGTTGCTTATCACAAACATTTGCACTGCTGAAAAAATACCTCTGAATTTACCCTCACCTATATATTTCTTTATCTGCCAGAATCCATCCATATATGAATGCTGCCTATTCTTAAGTTCAATATGAATCATAGGCAGTCCATTTATCATAAGTGTTACATCAAATCTCCTGTCCCTTGAATTTATACTTCTTAAGTCATTGCTGACATCATTATCCTGCTTTAATGCACTATATTGATTTATCACTTCATATACGCTGCTGCCACCGGCAATATGTTCATGATTCATCACCACAAGATGTAATTTTTCCATGTCACGCTGCACATGCACCTGTACCTTACCATTTTCCCCAACAAGCCATTCACCTGCCTTATAAAATGATGAAAACTGTAACTGATTCTTTACCTGTTCAAATTCTGCATCTGTCAGTTTCTCACCATTCAATCTGTCCTTATTATTCTGCTCAAGAATATATCTGAAATTATTCCATAAATCTTCTTCTGTTTTGAGATCTTCTCTGTATGTCCATTGAGATTCTCCATATACTAACTGTTCTATAAGTTTCTTTTCAATTACTGATTCTAATTCCGGCATAATATTTATCTCCTTTATTGTTATTTTTAGTATTTCCATAACTCTTTGTTTATATATGTATTTTTATCATTTCATTACTTACGAAGGTGAAGAGTGATGTTTCATCACACTTTCGCTGGTGAAGAGTGATAAGCCGGTCGATATGTAATAAATAACAGCCTATTTTCTCTTGCTCGGCAACTGAAGGTGCCAAAAAACTATACGTATTTAACTCATCTCTATTTATCTTAGGCATACCTGATCTTCTTGATACCGACACTGAATATTTATAAAAATCATTCGTCTGCAATAATGAAAATAGAAACTTTTGAGTCAATCCATTTTTTCCATTAAATACATATGCATCTGCGCTAGTAAGCCCATCAACACTAGCATAAAAATACTTTCCTAGCTGTGGATTTATTTTTCCATATACTACATCATTAGGTCTAAATCTGAACTTGCCACTTATTAATTGTTCTTCCCTTACTGTCTTAACATTGTCCAAAATCCTTCCTGAAAAGGACTCAATATTTCCAGGTGCAATATGAGGCATTTCCGCATACTCATCTAAGGTTGGATCTACCATTTCAGTTGATATATCAACACAATCTATCCACTTACGCTGTTCCCAATCGTTCAACACAATCTATCCACTTACGCTGTTCCCAATCGTAAGTGCATTAATATGCTTTCACCATATATCTAAGCAAGCAATTCTCCAGCTTCATATGAACATTTGATATAATCAGGGTTAGAATAATAGACATTCGAATTAAAATTCGATATCTCATCACTTATAAAAGATTTAAAAACCATTCTCATACATTCAATAATACAATCATCTGATTTACAAATACTTGTTATTAATGTCTGATACACCCTTCCTATCGACAATTCCGAAGGTATAGCATATCTACATGTAGAAATATTATCAAATTCACCACTTTGTATAGCATATTTTTCTATCCATTCATCACATACCTGTTCAAACGAAAGGCAATGATTTACAGATGCAGCTTTTAATTCATGTCTCAATTCTTTATCCGATATTTTATCAATAATGTCTTTAGTTTTATTATGTGTAACTCTTGCAACATACTCTATCATAGTACATACATAAAACAAATCATCATTATTCATGTATCTTCACACTCCTTTCAAACTCCAGACATGCCAAAGCCCTTATACTATGAAAACTTATCTGATGTGTAGGATGTTTAAATCTTGCATACTCCCAAAAAACATTTCTACTTATATTCCCCTCTAAATAATCATTAACAAAATTCCAAATTGTATCATCTGCCATCGGTCCTTCAACAATATCATATTCATGTACTTTGCCACCGCGACATTCTGCAATAAAATCCAGCCACTCATCAGTCATGTCTGTAAACTTTTTTATTTTAAGGGCTGTATTTTCCGTATACCTGTAAACATTAATCACACCATCTTCATGCTTTCTTTCTGCCCACCTTCCAGCCTGTTCATAATTATTCGTACAATAAAATCCCCACGAAAAATCTTTTGTATATTTTGTTTTTCTTATTTCTGGAAAATAAATAATTTCACCACTTCCATGATATAATTCTATATGTTTTATTTCTGTCATAAAATTAATCCTTTCCTTTGCATGCATGTCAGACAATATACTAACTTTTTATTTTGTAAATATTACTCCCCTTCGCTGGTGAAGAGTGATGAGGTTATCTAACTGTCCGAAATACTCTCCAATCTTCGCTTGTTCATCTATTGATGAAGGATAAACAAGATTTGTATTTTGCATTGCTGATTTAGAGATAGATGTAACTTTAATTCCCTGCATCAGTGGTATCAGTTGCGTGTGATAAGCAGTTGAATTCATATAATATCCAAGATACTTCGGTGCAAACTTTTCTTTCGGTCTACAAGGCATAGTATGAAGTCCTGATATCAATGTTAGACCTTCAGAACCCGCTATTTCAGTACATTTCCCAACAGTGGAATCCTCTGCAGTATCTGCAATTATGATATCTCCATCTTGTAAAAATGAAGCCTTGTACTTATCAACTACAGCACTATCAGTAATAAATGGAAGAGGTTCTTTTGACGCATCTAAGCAGTCACCAAATTTCACAAGTATATCGCCATAATGAACGTTTAATGCCTGCCCAAATTCATTGTTAAGCTCTGCTCTGGATAACGTATTATTCTGCAATCCATCGAACACTTCACCAAACTTACGCTGTTCCCAAGAATTAACCCTATTTTATCTTTTCTCGTACCATCATTAAAGAATATCCTAACAAATTCTGCCCTCTCCACTTTGACATTTCAAATCTGTTATCATCTGTCATAGACAGTCCGATTCCCCATATACAGTCTTTCACAGCACACTCAGCTAATATTGCATCCTGAGTCTCTAATAGCTTTTCTCTAAGAGTATCATTTTGTATAAATTTTTCAATTAGACCTTCATATATTATAATCTGCCTCAATCCATTCCAAATATTATCATTATAACCAGAAACCAACCGTCCCAGTCTCTTGATTTCCGCAACATCTGTAATTGAAAGAATTTCATTTGCTATTTTTTCATCGTTAAAAGTCACGGCTTTTTTATACATCATATACTGTTCCATTGATGTAAATTTATTGTCATTCACTAAGAAATGTGATGAGTACCAATTACTTAAGAAACCATTTTCCTCGTCCGGATTATGAAAGCATATAACATTCATCACACCTCACCTACTTTCTGCACAGCAAGATTTAATTCCAAGTCGTGAAGTCCAAAATATGCCTTCTTCAAAAAGTTTAAAGGTATTTTTTTAACTACTTCATCACTCGATATATTATAAAACCACTGATAATATGCATAAAATTCCCCAATCCAGTCAGGCATGAATCCTTCCAGTGCCTTTCCGGGTTTTAAAATATAATGTTCATTATCAGAAAAATACTTCCACAATTCCTTTGCATCCATTGTATTCACATACGCCTTTGCCTCATCAATGCATTTCCTTGTTTTACTGTTCATATACACATTAATAAAATCTTCTGTATCCTTATCAGGAAATTTCTGTGCAACATAGTCAAACAATTTCCCCTGATTTTCCACAACATCTGCCAAATATACATCCGAATATGCTTTCATGCTCATCACCTCTAAAACAATGTACTAAATACATTAGTTACCTTATTTTCATCAGAATCCACCAATTTTCTCATTTTCATTCGTGCCTCAACGTCCCGTTTATTGTATTTATCATTAAATTCATTGTAATTGACCATTATCAAATCACTATTAATTTCTTGCAATTTTGAAAATGCTAATTCTGACTTAATACAATACTGAATCCCTAAGCCACCTAATGAAAGGAGTTCCTCAAGAATATCTATATCTATGTTATCCCTGACAAATTCTTTAGCAATATAAAAATATGACGCATCAGCCCGCCAGCCTTTTATAACATCATACCCGTCGGTATCAACACCATATTTATCAATGAATTTTGCTGCCAGCATTCTATAACGCTTAGAATCTGCTGCATCTCTATGTTTCATCAACTCTGCTAACCATGCTAGAACATCTCTTTCTTGAAAATCAAGTATTTTTATACCTGAACAATCCAATTCATATTTATGAACCCATCCATTTTTATCATTTGGTCTGCATACAGCCCATTCCTTAGCCAGTTCAATATTTTCCGTCAGATAGAATCCGCGTCCATAATCATGTTTATCATCGCCACCACCGAATACCGGCTCTACAATCTTATTAGGAGTACCATGATACAAAATTATTTTACCCATTCTAGCCACTCCTCCTATACAAACATGTTCTGAAGCATGTATTTCTTCATTTCTTTCAGTTCATCACATTTTCGCTGGTGAAGAGTGATGAGGTTATCTAAATTATCGAGGTATTGCCCTATTTTCTTCTGCTCTTCCTTACTTGGTACAGTAACTTCAATCTTTAGGAAATCAGCTTCATGTATTTTCCACTGACCGTATACAACTCCCTGTCGCCATTTTACCATTTCATTTATGAAATCTTTTCTTAGGAATCTTCTTCCTAGGAAATCTAAATCAGCTACACCCGTTGGTTTAAAAATACTGTAAACCGGCGAAATACAAGCATTTCCATATTTGTTTAATCCGATCGAACCAGTTTCAAGGTTATTGGAACTGTAAATAAAATCTCCATATTCTGTACGCTTATATTTTTTCCCAACCTCATCATTTACAAGAGCACTTCTATCATATCGCTCACCTTTCGGTGCAACACCCTGATTTGCAATAAATGCCATTAGTGGATACTCATCACTCATTGGAGCTTGATCATTGCGCTCGACAAGCAAATCTGAAACCTTACGCTGTTCCCAATCGTCTGTAAAGCCCTTAAATCTTATTTCTGGAACCTTCTTACCATCTTGTGGAAACATTTTTTGAAGCATGTACTTTTTTAATGTTTTTGTTTCATCACACTTTCGCTGGTGAAGAGTGATAAGCCTTATCCGGAACAAAAAAAGTAAATTCCTGATATTCTTTTGCATTCACACCAGGCTGTCCTGATCTTTGTGATGTAATCTGAATATACTTGTAATAGGCTTCTGTTAAAGTATTTTGATATACAAAATCTGCATTATTATCTTCGTTTACATGTGCCCTAATTAGGAAGCCTGCATAATACACAAGTCCATCAAGCTCCCTATAAATGTAGGTTTTTCCAACACTCGCACCTGTTCTTGCAAACAATATATCACCCTTCTTCAAGATATAATTATCTGCATTTTCTAAATTTATGTCTGGCGAAGTGACCGCGTCTCGAACGAACAATCTTGTTTCATCATCAATATCTGTTATTCGAATATATTTATTCTGTCCATCATATTCTTTTGCTGCCGCATTCAATCCATAATCAAATCCTTCAGCAACTTCACCAAACTTACGCTGTTCCCAATCGTCTCCATATCCTTTAAATCTTATTTTTGGTCTATTCATTCATATCACCCCTCAATCATACTAATATAACGCTCTAATGAAAGCGAAACAAAGTTATCCTGTGCATCTGCCAGTTCCTCATCTGTCTTTTTCATATCATCAAGTAATGCATTTATGTCAACTTCCTTTTCCTTTTCAAAATTGTCAACATATCTCGGAATATTTAAATTAAAATCATTCTTTTCTATATCCTCAAAAGATGCAAGATATGCTTCTTTTTCTACAGTTTCCCTCCTATTATATAAATCTACAACTGCATCTATATGTTCATCCGTCATGGCATTCTGTTTCTTGCCCTTTTCAAACTTCTGCGATGCATCTATAAACAATACATCCCTTCCATCTCTGTGTTTCTTTAGCACAACAATACATGTCGGTATAGAGGTATTATAAAACAGGTTTGCCGGAAGTCCAATCACTGCATAAATGTTACCTGACCTGAGTAACTTTTCACGTATTTTTCCTTCTGCTGCACCTCGGAATAATACTCCATGAGGTAATACAATTGCCATTGTACCGTTATTTTTCAAATGATATAGCCCATGAAGCAAAAATGCATAATCCGCTTTTGACTTCGGTGCCAATACCCCATAATCGCTAAATCTTTCATCCTGTAAAAATCCTGCCGCCGCACTCCATTTTGCTGAATAAGGCGGATTCATAAGTACCATATTGAAATCTGTCTCTTCACCGGTAGGCCAGTCACCGTCGAGTGTATCACCATTTCGAAGTACCTGATTTTCCGGAACTATTCCATGCAAAAACATATTCATTCTGGCTAAATTAAATGTGGATGTATTCAGTTCCTGTCCATAGTATCTGATATAATTTGGTTCCTTTGCATACTTCTTTGCATTCAACAAAAGTGATCCTGAACCCATACACGGATCATATACAGATAAGCCTCTCTTTGTTTCCTGACCTGCAATAGCTATCTTAGTCAATATCTTAGATACTGCCTGAGGTGTATAAAATTCTCCTGCTTTCTTTCCTGTCTCCGAAGCAAACTGACCAATCAGATACTCATACGCATTTCCAAGTATTTCTGCATCAGAATTCAACAAATCCGCTTTATCTATTTCCTTAATAAGATTTGATATAGTATCACTTTGCTTCTGATCACCTGTTCCAAGCCTGTTAGAATATAAATCTATATCAGTAAACAAATCCGCAAACAGCGAATCGCTCTGTTCAATATTATTAAAGCCTTTCTGCAACTGCTCTCTATTAAACGAATTATTTCTGGCTGCATCTGCAAAACATGTATATGTAAGTTCCGGTTCTATAAGATAGTGGCACTCAGA
This sequence comes from uncultured Lachnospiraceae bacterium, assembly GCA_902763335.1. Taxonomy (GTDB): domain Bacteria; phylum Bacillota; class Clostridia; order Lachnospirales; family Lachnospiraceae; genus UBA2821. The sequence continues at coordinate 38,756 of CACWRR010000023.1, forward strand.
CTTTATCTGATCTTTCAATTCTTCCGCACTTTCATCTGCCAATGCTTCCTTATACGCATCCAATGCCACTTTTAAAGACTCGGGTTTTTCATCATATATCAGGTCATATACTTTTATTAAAAATGAGTCTGATAAATATTTGTAGAAAACAATTCCCAACAAATACTCTTTGTATTCATTTGCATCCATCTTAGAACGGAGTATATCCGCCCCACTCCACAATACACTAATCAAATCCTTGCTATTATCATTTTCTGTCATACTCTTGCCTCCATTTTGATTCCATTTTATATTTTTATTATACCAAATCCCGCCATCATTTACAAACTACATCATATACCATTCATGGCATCAGACATAGAATAATATTCACTGTTAAAAAACTTCATATACAATGGTTCCTCTTCTCCTTTTGTGAAAAAGACCACCCATAAATCTGAAGTTTCCGACTCGCCCTCCTCAAGAATGTCCTCTTCTGATGCCGTAATCAGATCCACTTCATATCTGTAAAGCATTCTCCATGTTCCGGTGGAATATATGACTCACTTTCAAACAGGCATCCGTTAAAGCCCAGAAACATACCCATTTTATATTCATCTAATGTTATCTTTGTTTTCAATTTGCTGCTCTGGATGTTATCCGTCGACACTGTCAGTTCATCCGGAAGTTCATATTTCTTTGATATAAAATCCTTTAAACTGCTATCAGACTTATACATACTATCTGCGTACAAACACACAACATCTCTTCTGAAATTATTGATAACGGCTATCATTTCTATTTCTCCCGTTTTATGCCAATTTGCCTCTGCGGTATTCTCCGGCCAATAGTAAACCTGCAACTCATATATTCCTCCCATAAACTGACATTTCCCTTTTCCTGCCTTTCATACCATCCGTCCTCTGTAGTTATCTTTATAAGTTTCTCCATGGTAATATCATTTGACTTTGGATTTGTCATAAAACATACAGTTACTATAATACATGCTGCAACAGCAGTAAGCATTACCCAGAATACCGGCTTTTTATAACTGATAACAGACTTCACTCTTGCCTTTACACTCACCTCGCCAAATGCAACCGGACATGCTGCAATCATACATCTTTTCACATTACATTCAAGAAGTGCCTGACAGTATGCTGCCTTCCACACATTGTCCCTGTCTTTAGTTACCTTTTCATCACATGCAAGTTCAATGTCTTTACAAAGCAGTATGTACGCACACCAGCAAAGCGGATTAAACCAGTAAACCGAAAGTATAAGAAAGCCCAATGGTTTCCATATATGATCCCATCGTTTAAGATGTGCCTTTTCATGTTCAAGTACACACTCCCTTACATTCTCATCCATACCTGACGGAATATAAATATGAGGGCGAAGTATTCCAAGTATAAATGGGCTTACCACTCCATCGCATATATAAACATTATCCGAAATTCTCCTTGATACTGCCACCTTTCTCCGTAAAATAAAATATGAAATAAGAGAATACAAAATCATAACCGCCACTCCGATTCCCCATACGACTACCATGACTGACAGTACTTTCTGTATAGGACTGACCGATGCCTGTAATTCGTCTGTATATGAAAATTTATTTTCAAGCACCGGATTCACGGCCTCATTGATTACATTGACACCTGTATCTATCTCAGGAACGGCCTATTATCCTATATCTGTAGCCACAGGTTCCTTACTCGGTATAAGACTTAGTACACTTTCCATACTAAACGGCAGCACAAGTTTTAATGCAACCATTCCCCACAATAAACAATTAATCCATTTTGGAGCTTTTCTGATAATAACTCTTGTTACAATAACAGCCAATATAAGAATACCTGCTATATACCCATTATTTAATATTCCAATAAAAATCTTATTCATATTCTCTCCTATTCCCTCTCTGATGAATTCCGAAAATCATCTATCATCTTCTGAATCTCATCTGCTTCATCTCCTGTCAGTTTCTTTCTTCCCACAAACGCTGCAATAAAGGACGGTAATGAACCTGCAAAATTCTCATCGACAAACTTCTTGCTCTTTGTACTGTCAAACTCTGTCTTTGAAATAAGTGATGTAACCACTCCATCCACATTTTGAAACAAACCTTTATCACACAGCTTTCTAAGCACCGTGTAAGTTGTAGATTTTTTCCACCCCAGACTCTCACCGGCAATCTTTACAAGTTCACCCGACGGCACCGGTTCATTCTCCCATATAATCTGTGCAAACTGTTCCTGAACTTCTCCTAACTCAATATACATAATAACCTCCATTCCGCAGACGCTATGCGTCTGAATTTCAAAAGTGGTCTACTCCGAATAAACTAATTTTAGTTTACTCTGAATAGACCACTTTGTCAACTTAATATTTTAGCTTTTTTCTCTGAACGTCCGCACCATCTTCAAAAAATCTTTCTCGCCTATAATTGCAATCCCCTGTGCTTCATCGCCAAGAACTATCAGCCTGTCCCCCGGATTAATGTCAAATACTTTCCTCGCCTTAGCCGGAATCACAATCTGACCCTTGTCACCTACTTTAACGATTCCGAACATATGCTTTCCCTTTGGCGGCACCCCGAGTCCGTTAGTTTCTTTATCATAATTGACCAGATCATCAAGAGATACATTAAATATTTCTGCTATCTGCTTGCATTTATCTATGTCCGGTACTGATTCTCCGGTTTCATATTTTGATACCGTCTGTCTGCTTATCTGCAGTTTCTCTGCCAGCTCCTCCTGTGACATATCATTCATTTTACGCAAATCAATCAGATTATCCTTAAACACCTTTTTTCTCCTTTCGAATCCCCAATACGCACCATCTTATTACCGGTATACGCGAAACAATCTCATTTAACAAAAATCCGCCACCATAAGCTGCCACTACTGAAATCAGATACACAATTATTCCTCTCATATTTCCGCAAACAACCATCAGATATGCTGCAACTGACAGGGCAAGATAGTGAAATATATACAGTCCAAAACTTCTTCTGTTTATAAAGGCTGCAACTTTTCCCGTCCTGTTTCCCCAGCGTTTCATTACGCCAAATATAGCCAGACACGCAAACCATGCATAAGCAATAGCAAGCGGATTATTCACATAAGGCTGTTCTGCATAATTTTTTCCATAATAAAAATATGTATATAAACCTCCCAGAACTACTGCGGCTGCTATAAAATATACACTGTATTTTGCCAGTATGTCCGTAACCTTTTCATGCGAGAACACATAATATCCAAGCAAAAATGTAAAAATGTATATACCAAAACGGTACACTGATATCATCGGTGTATTTAAAATCTGAGCCGAACCCCACACAACTACTCCAAGTAAAATAATGCACCATACATTTACATTTTCACCCAGATTAAGCAGTCTGCCCTTCTCTATCTTTCTTATCAGAACGAGTATCAGAGAACATACCCACATAACCTGAATAGTCCAGAGTACACCGATTCCTGATATTACCATAATGATATACATCACAAATCCCGGAACATTCTCCGGTATATTTTTAAACGCATCTGCCATCGCCATATTAAAATATCCCTGAGCCCATCCGAGTACCAGAAGTCCTATGGTAGACGGCACGAGCAGTTTCAATGTACGTCCCTTTATATATTCCTTATCTGTGTGATTCTCCAGATAATATCTCGAACACATTCCGCTGATGATGAACAAAATCACCATAAACCACGGATACAATATGTACTGTATAATATCCTGTCCCCTAAAATCCGTAACCGTTCCGGCACCGCCTGCCGTAATGCCATTATACATATATATCACATGATATAAAACAACCAGCAAAACCGTTATCCACCTGATGTTATCCAAATAATGTTTTCTCATATTTTTACCACCTTTGCTATCATTTTTAACAATTATAGCAAAGGTGGTATGCCTATTCTACCAAGTATTCTTAACAATTTGCCGGTTATTATGTTAATATTAATAGCATTATTTAGCCGTGTAAACCGTCAGACTGACGTATCATATCTTCAACCACAATGTCATAAATCTCGCCTACTGTATTACAGTATTCCAGCACCTTCCACGGCTCATTTGTATGAAAATGAATCTTTATAAGAGCTGTGTGTCATAACGATATGCAAACTGATCCTCTTCTACATCTACACTGTTTATTTCTGCCATTTTAATTCCTTCCTTTCTCTTTGATGAACCATAGAAATTGCTATATTTTATAAACCGGTTCATCGTTTTTTATTGAATCAATAAGCATTTTATCATATTTATATATATTTTTCCATTTTTGTGATAAACTTTGTAACAAATCAGTGTTTCATTCGTCTAATAAATGTATTTCAATTCCAATCTCACGAAAGGAGAAAACACAGTGGCTACTCCAAAAGATGAATTCATCGAGCGATTATACCAGACGTATTATATGGATGTTTATTCGTATATTATGACATTAGTGAAAAATCCGTATGAAGCCGAAGAACTTACACAGGAAACATTTTTCAAAGCCATGCACAGCAATTATAAAGGACAATCCGGCGAACGCACATGGCTGTGTGCCATCGCCAAAAACCTTTGCATGGATATGTTCCGTAAAAACAAGAGAAAATATGCCGACGCATCTATAGAAGATATCAATCCCGAATCCGGCCAGTCTGTTGAAAATGATATTATTTCCAGATACCGCAACATTGAAATACACAAGGTACTTCATACCCTTGAAGAACCTTACAGGGAAATATTTTCTCTCAGGGTGTTTGGTGAGCTTTCTTTTAAGGAAATCGGCGAAATATTCGGAAAATCAGAAAACTGGGCAAGGGTTACATACCATCGCAGCAAACTAAAACTCGTAGAAAAATTATGATTACCTGACTATCAGGTGAAAGGAGACAATATGAAATATAACTGTAATGTTATAAAGGACCTGCTTCCATCTTACGTTGATGAAATATGCAGTGATGAAAGCCGGAAAATTATAGAAGAACATTTCAATGAATGTCAGTCCTGCCGTGACCTGTCACAGCAAATGAAAGATAATTCTATTGAAACAAACCTGAATGTGGAAAAAAATGAAATTTTATCAAAACACAACCGACATATTAAAAGAAAAACTTATACCATAGGTATAGTGACATCAGTAATTCTTATGTTGCCTGTAGTAATATGTCTTATATGCAATATTGCCATCGGTCATGCACTTGACTGGTTCTTTATAGTACTGACATCAATGCTTCTAACCGCATCGTTAATCGTAGTACCTCTTATGGCAGAATCAAAAAAGCTCATGTGGACTGTATTGTGTTCCACCGGTTCACTAATACTGCTTCTGTTTACATGCTGCATATATACTCACGGTGACTGGTTTTTCATTGCGGCTTCCTCATGTATATTCGGAATATCGCTTATATTTGCACCGGTTATACTAAGCAACATAAAAATGAACGAAAATGTTTCAAAATACCGACCTCTTATTGTATTGGGCTGGGACAGCATATGGCTGTATATACTGCTCATAGCATGTGGGATTCTCGGACATTATAATATGGAATACTGGCAACTGTCACTATCACTGTCAACTTACATAATCATAGCCATTTTACTATGCACCGTGGTAATAAAGTATATTAAAACATCCAAAATTATAAAATCCGGAATCCTTACGATATTAATCGGACTCTGGATTGGACTTGCAAATAATGTCATAAATATATTTATTCCTTCCGGCTCATACAACGGTCTTGAACATCTCGATTTATCAAAGGGATTTTCAACGGCAATTACCGATAATGCGGTATTCAACGCAAATATATATTTTACGGTTATTGTTATCAGTTTATTAGTGGGTATTTCACTTATAGTCATCGGTTACACTACCGGACATAAAAAGAAATAGAAAAATGCTGTCGTCAGACACAGAACGTCTGATGGCAGCGTTTAATTTTAACATATTATTAATTTTACGGATTTTTTATGGCTATTACCGCCTTAACCTTTTTTTCTTTCATAATATACAATAAATCCCCATCATATTTCTTAACCACTTCCCTTGCGCTTTTCACTCCATATCCATGCAGTTCCTTCTCATTCTTAGTCGTAAAACCATCCTCTTTCCAAAATTCTACTTCTTCACATACAGGATTTTCTATCACAATACTCAGATATGACATATTCTGCTTCATCATCATCCTAATATATCGTTCTTCTTTTATTTTCTGATTAGCCTCTATTGCATTATCAAGAAGGCTTCCCAATAGAATACACATATCCATAGAATCAAAGCTATTATTCTCCGGTATATATACATTACAGTTAAATTTTATATTGTTATGTTCCATTATCTGCATTTTAGCAGATATAAGAGAATCAACTGCAGGTATATGTGTATATTTTAAAGAATAGCTTGCTACAACTTCATCACATATATTGCTTATTTCCTCAAGTCCCTTGTCAGGATTATTTTCTATAAGCTCCTTCAGGGAAAATATCTTATTTTTCAAATCATGCATACTCTTATTAGATATGTTCTGTCTTTCTGACAATTCCTTATAATATCCAAGTTGCTGCTCCAGATTTTTATTAAGCATCGTCTCCTTAGTGTGTATTTCAGTCAACCTTATCTGATGTTCATATATGTAAAATACAATCAGATTGGAAAATATAAGAGTTGTCACAGCTACCACTGCCAAATCCATGATCCGCCCGGGACTTGATTTATACATAAATTCTGACATTACATAACTAACCATAAATGTAGTCAAAGGAAGCATCACAAACGGAAGAATGAAGCTCCTTGACAGCTTTATAGACGTTCTATAACTATACAATCCTATAATATTAATAAGTGCTATCATTATCAGTTTTGATATAAGTACACCCTGCATATAATAAAGAATATTTTTACTAAGAATTTCTACAGATTCTCCTGTTAAAAATGATAAACATATCCCCACTAATACTTCCGAAAGCATATACAATACCATCAAAACAAATACATATATTACCCTTGACTGGATTGTAGACTTATACATACATGTCAATATGTAAAGTAATATTATAAGTATTGTATTTATAATTAATTGTTCTTTCAGTAACGTAATGGCAATTGACTGAGTAATCATACATCCTATAATAAATGCTATAAATTTTTCTGTTTCAATCTCCTTCCTATTCATTACAACCCCAAAAAAATTTACTGCCAACACTATCTCAAGCATCACGCCTACAACATCCACTATATTTATCAGCATTATTTCCTCCATATATATGTATGATTAAATTTCATGTCAGAGTATCTGCCAGATACAGATTAAATGTATTCATTACCTGTTCTCTGTATCGTCTGCTCATAGGAATCTCTTCTCCATTTTTCAATACTATATTGTTTTTGTTTATTTCTCTTATGTAGCTGAAATTTACCATATATCCCTGATGACATCTTATAAACCGATATATCTTAAATTTTTCAGCTTCACTATTTATACTGCCAACACACTCATAACTGGCATCTTCCGTATAAACCATTAAATGTCTTTTATATCCTTCTATATATTTGATTTCCTTATATTCCACAACGCTTGTTTCACCGCTGAATTTAATAATATAATTTGCATGAACTTCTCTGTATTTCTCGATTGCACGTTTAAAATCTTCATTAAAATCACTCTCTTTGAATGGTTTAATCAGAAACTGAAATGCTCCTACCCTGAATGTATTAGTTATGTAATTCGTATATCCTGATATGAATATGACTATTGCATTTATATTTTTCACCTTTAAATATTTTGCTGTTTCCAATCCGTTAATCTGTTTCATTTCAATATCAAGAAATGCTATATCATACTTAATTGAACTATTTTCACAATATTCAATCAATTCTTCCCCTGACATATATTTATCTATATTTAAATCAATACTCTCCCTGTAACCCTCACACAATTTTTCTAATCTGTCAATATAGACTGGGTCATCTTCACATATTGCTATATTTATCATAAATGTATCTCCATTAATTTAGAATATCATATTTAATTATCTATCAACATAATATTCTATCATGAATTTTAAATATATAAAAGGCAAATTTATTTTTAATAAATTCGCCTTTTATATATCATATTCAATTTGTCAGAAAAACAACTCTAACCAATAGGCATATATGCCGTATTATTACTCATTTTTACCTTCACATTTTTTACATTGATTTTTTTAGCAGCAGATTTTGTCATTTCTACCACAACTGCATACCTGCTAACTGCGTCTGAAGAATCACCGGCTCCCAC
>CACWRR010000024.1 GCA_902763335.1 uncultured Lachnospiraceae bacterium
TTGGTTCTTGTGTTGCAGGCTCTGTTGGTCTCTGTGTTGTTGTTTCTGTCGGCTTCTCCGTTGTTGTTTCTGTCGGTCTCTGCGTTGTGGTCTCTGTCGCTTTTTCTGTTGTGGTTTCTTCTTCACTTACATTTACAAAATAATACCCTGTACACTTTCTACCATTTTCAGAATAAATCAATATTACTCTGCGTTTTCCCGGCATACTAAAATCATATTCCAGCGAAAATTCTGATACTTCTTTTGTCTTTCCATTACCATAAACTAATTTCAATTGGATTCCTGAAGTATCAACACTTTCCCCAACTTTATAATCCAACTTATATGGAGCCTTTGTTACATAAATTTCATAAGGATATGATTCTGCAGGAAATACCTCAATTTCGCCATTTACAAACTGACCTAATAACTTCAAATCATTATCTTCAATTCTGTAACTCTTGTCTAAATCACACCGTTCCTTAACATCTTCCCCCGGTGCATTTACCGTCCCATCGAGTATCTCTTTAAGTTCTGAATAATCACTTGCCGTAACCCTGTTATCATTATCAATATCCCCATAATGCACCTTCGTTCCAACTTTAATGATACAGCTGTCTGAATAGTTGCCATCTTCTGTGGATACAGTTATCTTTGTCGTTCCGGAATTTTTAGCTGTAATTTTTCCTGTACTATCTACTGTAGCTACCGATGAATCTTCAGATTTCCATATTATATTTTTATTGCTTGCATTCTCCGGTTGAACATCTGCCTTCATTTTTATAGCATCTCCCGATTTCATATATGCAGCTATAAAATTATTTGAACTCTCATCCGTCAATTTAACCCCTGATACCGGCTTATTAGGTTCAGGAACATCTACTTTTACTGAGCTATCTGCCGTAACATTTCCACTTTTATCATACGCATATATGTGTGTTAAATATTGCCCTCTTTCATTATTATGGTCACTTATATTTACCCTATATGTGTATGTATTACCTGACTTTGTTCCGCTGGCTGCCGATGATGTCACCCAATTACTCTGTATGTCATCCTGATCATTTTTTACAGTCCATGTAGGAAACTGCACTCTGTCTACCCCGACATTATCTGTAACCTCACATGATACTGTATAACCTGTTGGTGATACATCACTTACCTTTACATTTTTTATAACAGGTTTTTCATCATCCTTTATCTTTACATCAAAATCCGCTACTATTGTGCCATTCAGGTCTCCACTAACAGTTATGGTTCCTTTATAATTACCCTCGCTCACACATCCGATACTGTACCAGTTATTGTCATTGTTATATGTACATGTATCAGTTGTCTGGCCATTCGGTAGTGTGAACTGCTCTGTTACAGTATAGTTCTTTGCGTATCCTATTCTTTCTTTTGTATCCTTATATCGTATCTCATAACACAAATAGTATCTATTTCCCGTATAAAACTCTGATGGTGTACTACCCATTTTATCATCTGATACCCACACATGAATCTCTATCTCTCTGTCTGTTTCCTTTTTCTTAAGATATTCCATGGCACAATATCCGCTATATCCATTCCACTCAACATGAGCCCATGTTCCGTCACCTTTTGTTACAGTTACTTCTGTTCCCTTAGGAATAGTTGTGACTGCAGAATATCCCGTACCATGACCGCTTCTCATTGTGAGTGGATACTGACTGGTGTTCACTATATATGTACCGGCATAACTTGTGGAACAGTTACAGCCTGAAGAAGCTGCACCGCTATAATTCGGTCTGACAATATATGCTATTGACATTGTCTGCGTTGCATGCTGTTTTACCTTTCTGCTGTACAAACTGCCTTCTGAGCCGGAATTTCCACCATATGTACTGACATTTCCATTTGATGCAGCATACACTATTTCTACATGGTCCGCACCATTATTGCCATAGAAAACAATATCTCCTGCCTTAGCATTGGCTTTACTCACATACTGACCACCGGCATTTATAATATTCTGTCTCAATGTCGGACAGTATCCTGCTGCCGGTATTGCAGCCGACTGATTTGCCAATATTGCGCAATCACTCACAAAGTCCGCACACCACTGCTCCGAATATCCAAGTTGTGAGCCTGTCCTTCCTAACTGTGCTGCAGCTACCCTTACTATATCAGTAGCTCCATTTCCACTCAATGAATAACTCTTACTAAAATTTCCTGTTCTGTTTTGCGTTGCAAATGCAGTAACAACCGACTGGCTAATCATACATACAATTATTATTGCAGAAACAACGTTTTTTAGAATTTTCTTTGCCCTTGTTTTCATATGCAAAAACCTCCTTTTTTGATGGATATAGTATCCTTGTTAATATGATTTCTAACTCTGCCTATACATTAACATATGATAATATTGTTTTGCCCAATTACGGACAGACTGCATATTTATCTGACGGATTGCAATTAATATAAAATATATTATACTTTCAACTTTTCAAGGCTTGACGAACCACTATAATATTTTCCATCTAATTTCCATGAACCAAAATACTCAAGAAGATTTTTATATTTGTACTTGTACATAAAATATGAATATTTATAATTTCTACTATTTTTAAGTTTAATCAGATACCCATTCTTGTATTTTTTACATCCCATAATCTTGGATGTATATACAACCTTGCCTGTTTCTCTGTCATAATATTTAACTGTTGTCTTTGTAAATTTCAAATCTTTACCACCTGAGGAATTTTCTGCCCAACATCCCTTTAATCTGTTATATATGCTCTGATTAAGTTTGTAGTTCTTAGCCTGTACAGGTATTGTCATAATTATAGACACCAGCAATACACATGTAATAATTTGCACTATATCTCCGTATCTTTTTTTCTTCATTTGTCTACCTCCTGTAATACATAATCTTATAATTGCTTCTTTACTTATTTTATCACAATTCCATAAATATATTTTTACTACTCATAACATATTTGATACGTTTCATAACCTATTATTTTTTGCCTAAACTCCACTCTTAAGTCTCACTCGGAAATACATTTTTCAAATCGCGAATTAAATCTCCACAATTTTGATAACGTTCATCCGGATTCACTTTTGAACATTTTGAAATTATGTAATCCAGCTTTCTCGGAAGTAACGGATTTATGCTACAAATATGAGGTGTTTCATATGGTGGTTTACCAGGGTCTACACCTGTCAACATCTGATGCATCACTATCCCCAACGAATATATATCCGTTCTTGGCGTTATTTCACCATAATATTCTTCCGGTGGTGCATATCCACGCGTACCGCCCAAACATGTTGTTACTTGACATCCCGGAATATATACTATAGCTGAGTTAAAATTTACCAGTTTAACATTGTCATTTATATCAATGAATATATTACTCGGATTAATATCACAATTAATAATCGGAGGGGTAAATGAATGTGTGTATTGCAATGCCTCGGCAATTTGTATCGAATATTTCACAGCATCTTTAATAGGCAAAACACCACCCGCTTTCTTTGCCATCATTTTCAAATCAATGCCCTCTATCAATTCATCTATAATATAAAAATGTGTATTATCTTCCGCAACTCCGTAGCATTTTCTGATATATGGATGTTCCAGTTTTCTTAACATTTCTATATGGCTAAATAACGTATCTATATTATCTATCCGGTCCTTATTTATAATCTTTACAAAAAATTTTTTATTGTAGTAATCAATTGTTGTATATTGCATAATTTTCTCCTATTTCATAATTGCTTCTCTTTGCTTCAAAGAAACTCTTAAATTCCAACGTAAAAATAACACATGCAATTTCAACGTATATAACAGTCTCCATGTACATGTGTTATTTTTTATATAGTTTACTTTTCTAATCAGATAATAAAGCTTTCATACTAAGATATCGAAAACCTGTACTTTCTTGGCGTATAATTATAAGAGTTATCATATACATTTATATAATACCATTGATTTTTCTTTAACTTAATTGAAAATGAATTCATAGTATTATAAGAATATGTATAATCTAATTCTTCTCCATATTTAGAATATACAGATCCATATACATTAACATTGTCCGACATTCCCTTTAAGCAGAATGTATAGGTACCGCTGGATGTAGGTTTGAATTTAAACCAATCTTCATCACATTTACCATCTATTGAGTTCATATATGACTTATTAATCTTAATTGATTTTGCCTTCCCCTTGGTATTAGCAATATCATCCTTTTGTAATTTGTATGAGAATCTAAAATATCCGCTTGCATCAGAAAAAATATTTTCTACGTAAATGTAGTACCATGTGCTTGGTTTTAATCTCTCCTCAAATCCGTTAGTATAATCCTCTCCATTATTCGAGCTTACATATCCCAATTCTTCATCATACTTAGTATACAAATATGTCTCCACCCGGCCATTAACGCTAAGATTTTTTATATTATACGAAAAATATGTTGAATAATTAGGTGTTTTAAACTTATACCATAATCCCTGCTGCCCTTTCAGTTTAACAATATAATCTGTCTTTTTTGATACAGTTTTAGCCGTTTTCTTTGAATGTCCACCCTGTAATCTCTTTGTTGCTGCCTGCACTGGTGTAGTATCACACTTTACAAATCCTATTACCAATAATACTACACATGCTGCCATTAATAGTTTCTTTAATGATTTCTTCATTTTAAATCATCCTTTCTTTTTATGTATATATTTTATACCACTGCGACTATAGTAAATCCTTAATCGAATTGATACTATCCTTTACATCTTCAGGTAAATACAATGGACACATTTTATAGATTATAAAAATCTTTACAATCAAAAATATAAGTACCATTATACTCATTAATAATACAAGTTTATCTTTTTTATCATCGGGAGCTATAGCCGTTGCAGTACATACTATGCAAATGAGTCCTACTATACTTACGAGCACAAATGCTGATATTCCATAATTCCACGATATTATAAATATAACTCCTGATATGAATACCGCCTGTATAAGCACAGCACTCCTTACAGATACTAGTACAAGCATTTGTATATAGCTTACTGCTATATTAGACAACCGATAACATACTAACATCAATCCGGCCAGTGCACACGATATACAAACCGTAAGCAATATTGTTACTATAAAAGCTCTTAAATATGGCATTGTTATTTTAACATTATCACTTAAAAAAGAGGCATTTGCCTTATATTCTTTATATATTTCTTCTGCAATTCTATTTTCCACCAGTTTTATAAACACTGCATTCATAATCGCATGCAGAACTATTAATATTATTGCAGTTTTTATATTTGCCTCCTGCATCAGTCTTTTTCCGGTAGTAACAGGTTTTTTCACAATATCTATAATATTTGCCCAAATTCCTTTTGCCATCATAGCTGCCTGTCCTGCATACTGACCTGCCATTTGTCCATACTGTGCTCCAGGCTGCCCCTGATAACCATTCTGATACTGGTTCTGGCCTCCCATCTGATTCTGATATCCATTCTGGTACTGGTTCTGGCCTCCCATCTGATTCTGATATCCATTCTGGTACTGATTCTGATAACCGTTCTGGTATTGATTCTGCTGCTGTCCGGATGCCTGTCCACAGTTACATACTTCTCCGTCAGCTAACATCCTTCCACATTTTGTACAAAATTTTGCCATTTTATCGTCTCCTTTACTTTTATTAGTACAAGCTTGGGCATCCCAAATTAGTCTGTACCCACTTGCCATTCTCGTTAACAAATTTCATTTTTATATTAATATCCCCCGATGATTTATCATTTTCCTGTTTATCATCCCAATAATTTGTATATGTATACTCTGCTAAATATCTCAACTGAAATGTCACATTTATTGAGCCATCATCTTCAAGCTGTTCATATATTTCTTTAAATGTAATCTTATATGGAGCAAAATAATCACTATTCAAATTCTCGCATAAATATTCGTAACTATCACTTATATCCTCAAGTTCCTCCTTATCCTGCGTAAACATATTTGCTATAGACGAAAAGCTTTCATATTTTATTGCTGCTGTATATATATTTTTCATGTTATTACATGCAATATTCTCTATAGTTTCTGCTGTATCATCTTTAAGTTTCATATTTTTAAGATCATACTCCTGATATGACTCTGATATATCAACCACTTCTGTCACATCTTCCATACCATCCTGTATGACTTTAATATCATGGCACCCTTTGAAAAGCTTCTGTATCATATATACTGTAGTTTCATCATTTGAATATGAATCATCATATATATATTTGTCATCCAGTGTTACCCCGTCGAATGTAACTGTGGAGCCATTTGGCACATATATCATATAACTATCACATATATACGAACCGGAATTTATATTCCATCTGTCAAATAAATAAAACTCCTTCTTTTTACTTTTATCAACTGTTGTCGAATAATTCCTGTTTTCACCGGAACCACTGACCGAATATTTTATATTTACATTCTTACTAATCTGGCTTGAATCATCTATGGTACTTTTTTGGACCTTATAATTAACTATATTTCCTAAACTCTGTGTTCTGTTTGCCATCTCAAAAAAATGTTTATTGATAAATGTACTCTCGTCAATATCAAGCATTTCATATGCATCACCCCATTCTGCATTTGCCATATGTTCAAAGAACGCTTTGGCACGATGCTCCGGTCCAAAATAATCAGTACTGAATCCATACAATACATAAGCCATACAAACAAGTGCCAATATTTCTGCCACAATTGCTATTGTCAGCTTAGATACCGGTTTACGGGGCTGCTTTGGAACAACAGGAGAATTAATAACCGGTATCCCGGTGTTCTGCGTGTCATAAACCGGTACATTATCTAGTATCATGTTTTCATTGACCGGCGGCTGCATCATATTTTGTAATGGAGCACCACAATTTTCGCAAAATGCTGCATTATCTTCATTTTTAGATCCACATTTTTCACAAAACATCATTATCCCTCCTTGTGCTCTGATATAAAATCAACATTTTTTCTCTCAATATCCGACATATTATTATATATATCATCCATATTATCATTATGATCCTTTATATCCTTATACCATTTTTTGCTGTCAAAATATGCCTGAATGTCCTTATTATTAAACTTATATCCATGACGGGCATACATCTCATTTATAACCATCTGGATTATATCCTTGCCGGCAGGAAGATTATCATATTTTGTGTTTTTTAGCTTATCTATATCTTCTTCCGTCACAAGCCTTTCATTACTATAACTGCATAGATAGTCTGTATCTGTTGCATCAGTTTTGTCATTTGTTGCAGTGTCTGTATTATTACCTGCACCATTTTCAATGACTGATGTCTCATCTACAGCAAATGAGTCCACCTTTTTTGACTCCCCACTATAATAAGCATCAGGTCTGGTATAACTTACCTCATTCATTACCTTTCCAGCCTTATCAATATTGCTTTTCATTTTTTCCTCTGAAAGTCCTCCGTTTCCCGACCATACTTTAAATAGCACTATAAGCACCAGCATTATTGCTATAACTACAGCCAGGATGATAACCGCTACCACCTTTAGTGGCGATCCTTTTTTCATCTTAATATCCTCTTTTCTCATTTTATTTACAATTTTTAAAATTGTCCCACTAATTTATTCTCAGCATTTACATATGTATTGGTTACATTATTTAATGACTTACTAAGCTTTACGCAGTCATTTGCTTTCTTTCTTGCACTACTCTCTATCCTCTTGAGTGGCACTATACTGTATCTCCTGAGTGAATAATCCATGCTCTGATAAACTGCTGAAATATCATCACATATTTCTCTGATACTTTTTGCATACATACCTATATTTTCAGCTTCACTCATTAACACTTCTATATTCACATTAAAATCTGCCTGAATATATCCTCCGTTTTCATTAATGCCAAGTCTTTCTTTTATACTGTCAACGAAGGTTTTCGCCTTATCAAGCATACTTTGTGCTGACTGCGACAGTCCTGTAATTAATGCATTTACTGCCTCACTGAAACCGGATACGGAATCCTTAAGTGTATTCGAAAGCACACCATATACTTTCTTCATCTTATCAATTTTGCCATCAACAAATTCTCTTATATCTTCCACCTTATCTTTCAGTTTATTCTCTGCAGCATTCATTAACAGCAACGAAAGTGTATATCCAAAACTCTTTTTTTCATCCTCCGACAAATTTTTGAATGTTTCAAAACCTCCAACTATCGTGCTGCATAATGCAACCTTGTTATCAAGTCTGTCAAGAACTGCTTCCGGAATTATTCCATATTTATTTATAGTATCCAGATATTTGCGTGCATCTTCTTCCGAAACATAATATGAAATGTCTTCCTTTCTGCCTGCTATAAGCGACATTACTCCCATTTTTTCCAGTACTTGTGCAAACATATATCTCTGCGGCTGTGACATTCCATCTACAGTTTCATCCAGTGTTTTATTTATAAAATCTGATAAATATGTTGCTCCGCCCTCATTAACATCAAACCCATTGTTATCTGTTTTAAATGCAAACGGATCATGTTCTCCAAAAATCCCCATGCCCGCATAGTTTCCTCTAACTTCTGCATCTACATATGTATTCTCTCCGGGATTATCATTTAAAAATTTTCCAACTACTGAATTTTTAGGATAATAGTTGAACGTCTTATCTGCCAGTTCTGAATATCCATCGCTGTACATGAGTTTCATATCATTATTGATACCCGGACCGTCATAATTATTTATCTGTACTACCCTGTCACGAACATCTGCATCTGCCATAATATATGCTGATATACAGTCATTTCCTCCCTTAGAATGTCCGGTAAGATATATATTCTGTGCAGAACTGTTTTCCAGATACTCTTTAGAACAATTCTGTGCATTAGTTCCATCAACATCATATAACAGTTCTATATCCTCTCCCCACCCCTTAGTAGTACCATCTGTACCTCTCATGGCAATCACTGACGAACCATTATCAATATCTACCGTAAAGGCTGCCCATTGGGATTTGTCAGTATCAGCTACTGCAAAATCATGCATCTTGCAATTCATATATCTCGGACTGTTTATCAATGCCTCGTATAATTCCTTCTGATCATCTGACAGATCTGTATTCAGCATAGCACTTGCATAATCCTTAACAGTCGTTTCTCTTGAATATTCATATATGTTACTGTTATAGGATGCACTTCCCTTATCAGCATCATATACATCTTCAAATCTGCCATATGACATCTGTGCAAATATAAGACCATCTATCTCGTTATAATTTGCTTCCGTCAACAGATTGTTATTGTTTTGAACATACGAAACTAAATCTGATGTTTTCTCCTCTGCCATATTACTCACCAATCCCTCCTGCTGTTTTCAAGCTTATATTTAATATCTCTCACATTACCTAACTCTTTACCGGCTATACTTGCAAAACCGATATTTCCACTTTTTGAACCATAACTGTAATCACATGATGCAACACATTTAAATCCCCGGTTTTCAAGTTCATAGAAAAAATCTGATATATACCCTGCCACTTCTTCGATATCATTTCCATTTACACCAAATACAATATTTGCATACGAGCCACTGTTTTTTATATAGTCATCAGGGCTGTCTTCATCTGTCCAGTCTTTTTCTGATACTTCATACACATATTCACTGCTTTGTATTGAAATATGTGGGTTATCTGCATATATGCCGTTTAACAGCTCATCTATCTTATCCTTATATATAATCTCCGGATAATTATCATACAGAGTCTCCTTATCCTTAGATATCACTACATCAAATACATCATCACTGTCCTTTATCTGTGCCTTACCTTTATATGTGATTTTATCCATCCACGTATTTCTGTCATTTTCTGTTACTTCGTTCACTTCAACAGCCAGACCATATTTTTTCATTATAAGTTTTGATATCACATCCCTGTAATCACCTGTAGGCTTTTCCGATTTTATTTTTCCACACCCACACGCAAATACAGTCATCACAATGCCACCTGCAATCAGTAGTTTCAAGTATCTCCTGTCTCCCATTTCAGTACCTCAATCTCTCCAAGTCTGCTATTATTTTCTCCCATCTATCCGGGACCGCTATAAGGTAAATCTGAAATCTTCATCTGACAACCTTATATTAGCATCATTAAATAATTCAACTTCCTTATTCGGTTCTATCATTATTCCATTTATATAGACATGATTTGTGGAATGATTATCTATTATGAAGAATCTATTATTTCTGCAAACAATTTTTGCATGCATTCTGCTTATGGCTGTATTATCAAATATGCAATAATTTACTTTCATCGGGTCCTTTCCTATCCAGAATTCGCTTTTATTTATTACAACTCTTTCCTCATTTTTCTTTCTTACAAGAACCGCCGTAGCCTGCATAAGCTGTGACTGGCTAAGGACCGTTGTCTCTCCTGCTGCACTGAGTACACTTGTTTCTCCAAATTCTTCATGTTCATATGGTGTTGAGTTTACATTTGGTCCAAGCACAACAGGAGGTTTCGGTGGTTTCGGTTCTTCATTTATATACTCTACCGGTCTTTCAAGTTCCTGATTTATAATCTCAATAATTTCTTTTGAAGATACTTTTCCCCTGTTTAACACACGTTTAAGTTCATCAAGATATCTCTTGTTTTCATTATGTTTCCAATTAGCATTAGAGATAATGTCCATAACCAGCGATGTAAGATTATTTCCGGCATCCATAAGCTCCGGTGCTGCAATGAATTTTAAAACCTCTTCCTTTCTGTCATAATATATGTAATCCTTATTCAATAATAAATCCGGCTCACACAAAAATTCTTCTCTTAATTCTTCCATCACATATATAAGTTTCTTAATAAGTGCGAAAACATCATCTCTGCCCGGATAAGCGGGAATACTATCCATAATCGGTACCAGATCAGTTATAT
Source organism: uncultured Lachnospiraceae bacterium (assembly GCA_902763335.1). Classification (GTDB taxonomy): domain Bacteria; phylum Bacillota; class Clostridia; order Lachnospirales; family Lachnospiraceae; genus UBA2821. The sequence continues at coordinate 10,892 of CACWRR010000024.1, forward strand.
TATATAAGGCTGATACATTTCCCTTTTCCTCAACAAATGTCTCCACAAGATGATGATTGCCTTTTTTTATTGCATGATTTAATGACAGATTATTTTTTTCCCTTTTGTCAACTTCATATACCAAAAATTTATTTTCGTTATTTTCCATTATCGATATTTTTCTATTCATGATACAATGCCTCCGATTCGTATTTAATTAGTAATGATTATCTGATTAATGTTTCAAAAAAGTTCATACCGCATATCTGCTGCACAATCTCTACCGGATTTTCACTCTTGTGATATCCGATTCCGCCTATAACCATATCATCTATACTTTTATCCACTCTTGGCATCTTCTTGTATTTGTTATATATAACTTTTATCTTGTCAGTTATTCCGCTTCTCTTTATTCCCTCTAACATGTTAACCAACTTGAACTTTCCAAACGGTTCGTCATTTATGACACAGCAGATATTGTCTGATACATTAAGAAGAACCTCGCTTACAGCCGAATTATCCATATATATGTCAAAAACAATATCATCGTACTGCCCTATCTCATCAAATTCCTGAATAAGTCTGACCATATCTGTGTTACTAATATTTTGGGATTTTCCATATTCGTTAAAACTTCCTATTACATATAAATTATCTACTTTGGTTATATTGTTTACTATCTCCTTACCAAGTCCCGAAACACTCTTCATAAGTACGTCGGATATAGATACTATTTCACATTTGCCGTCAAAATACCCTCCGCCTGCAAATGCTTTCATATTCACATAGAGTACCTTTCTTCCAAGTCCGGCAAAGTATCTGGCGGCTCCGGCTGCTACTGTGGATGAACCCATTCCGCCTCCAAGACTTACAAATGTATTTATCTTCGCATATATTTCATTTTTTAATTCTTTATTCATCTCCACCCTTGCATTTTCTTCGGCTATCCCGTGTGTCTCTTCCTGTACTGCTGCTTCCTTTTCTCTTTCTCTGGAAACAGCCTCCGCCCTTACTTTTTGTGCATGTGTGTAGGCATCATTAACTGCTATATACATCTCCGATGTATTCATGTATTTATAAAATTCCAATGTATTATTTGCATCACACACATCATCTTCACGACTGTACATAACTGTAATATCAGCCTTAACAATATTATTCATATATCCCGGCAATATACACATATCAAAATCTGCACTCTTTACCGCATCATTTATCTGTTCCTTATCTAATGGAACAAAAAATAAATCATTTAAATATTTTGCATTCATTATTTCACATACCCGGTTTAAATAATACCTGTCATCATCATAAATTCCTATTCTCATATCTTTCTCCATTTCCGTAGTTTAATACAAATGATACATTTTAATTTTTATCTGATATAAAACTTATATTTACTGTTTCCCAACTTTATACTTTCTCCACTGTTGACCTGTCTCATGTCAGTCAGCATTTCGCCCCCTACATATGTATGATTTTTTGAATCCATATCTCTTATATATACTCTGTCACCGCTAAGCATAAGTTCTGCATGTCTCTTAGATATTGAAGAACTGTCATTTACTTCAAAATATTCGTCACTTCTGTATCCGTACACATTTTGTCTGCCTATTATCAAGCGCTTCTTTATCTCTTTAGTAAACTCCCTGTCAGTCTCTATATTAATCAGAGAAACAACGTATTTGTTTCTCTGCCTGTTTGTTCCTATTACAAGAGTACCTGAGTAATCTTCTCCGTAACCCTTAAGTCCACGGGTCATACCAATCTCCCCCGTATCAATATTTATTCCTCCATTTACCTGATTTCCCTGTATCTGTTTTACCTGATTCAGCTTCTTATTTGTCTTAATCATGAACAACAATATAAAAACAAGTAAAATCAGAATTGCTATACTTACCGAAAGAATTATTATATAAATCTTCATCCTACTCATACGTCCTTTTCATTGCTATATCCTGTATCTTCTTTTCAGCATCATATGTCCGCTTTGCCACAACCTTTATTTTTGCTGCCACACTATTCAATTTCGTAGCCAGTTCATCGATGTCTTCTACAATTACATTTCCTTTTCTGCAAAACTCTGCACCATTGTCCCCTTCCCAGTTCCTATATATATTACTTATCGAATCACTCATATTCTGTTTGGCAATCTGACTTAATTTGTTCGAGATTCTTTCTAATTCTTCTGCCTGCCCAATAGCCTTTGATAAATCTATATCTATTTTTCCCATAACACTTACCCGTCCTTTCCAAATCTAAACTGCAGGCTAGAAAATTACATTGTCATTTAAATCTTCTGTCACATTCCTTATATTTTCATTTTCTGCCTCTTCATAAACACCTGCCATTGTATTCAAATCCCTTACATGCTCTTCCAATCTTCTGATTATCTCATCTGTAGAATCTTTAAATTCATTATATTTTGCTCTGTATGTATTATTTGCCTCCCCTTTCCAGTATGTCTCTGTCATTCTTACACTGTCTTCCAATTCTGAAATCTTACTTTTTATATTATTAATCTTTATTTTAACCTGTGCTGCTTTCGATGACAGTTGTTCAGATGTTACCTTTATCTGTGCAGACGAAACCCATGAACTACTCATAACAATCCTCCATTCTTCAGCCTTTTATACCCTAATTGAATTTATAATTTCATTCACCCTGCTCTCACATTTGTTATACTCATCTGTTGCATATACCATTTTGTCAACATATTCCACCAGCTCATTACAAATCTGCATAAATTCCTGCCGGTCTGTTTCAAACTGACTGTTAAAAATACTTTTTGCCGGTCCTTCCCACATAGTATCAAGCTCATGAATGTCCTGATAAATACCTGCCATATCTTTTTTCATATTCTCAATGTCTGCTTTCATGTCAGAAGTTGTTCTTTTCAACAAACCGGTATCTATCTGTATGTATTTTATCTGCATATATCCATCCTCTTTCTTATTCTATGTACACACCTGATAATAAATCCGTAAGAAAACTGTTATCCAATACATCTACCTGTATATTGCTTCCAAATCTTCTCAATGGTCCAAATCCCTCAACAAGCTGTTGTTCTGTCATCTCATAGCTTTCTATAATGATTTCAAAAGCTTTAATATATTCTTTCAATACTACCAAAGTGTTTTCCAGCAATTCTATCTCACTACTTATGTCAAATCTGACATCATCTATGCTGACTATCCGATTAATCTCTCTGTTTACATCATGCAATTCTTCTGCCAATGCACTTATTTTTCTATACTCAGCATTCAGCTCAGATTTGATTGCCTTTAATTTATAAACATATACTCTCAGCATCTTTTACCTCTCTACGGTCATTAATATAAAAGCACCTGTGCTGCTGTCAGATACATCCGGACAGCAGCATATGTAAGGTGCTATATAATCTGTTATACGATAACGTCTGAAACTAATCCCGAAATATCTTCTATATTACTCTCCTCAGCTCTGCTATAGATTTCAGCCATATCCTGTAAATCCTGCACATGCTCATTAATCATTCTGATCATTTTCTGGATATCATCATCAAGTCCCTTGAATTTCTGAATATAGGCATTTGAAGCCTCACCTTCCCATGAGCTGCTGAGTCCTGTAACTATAGTCATCATCTGCCCTGTTAATTCCTGAATTTTTCCTCCCTGTGTCTGAAACTCTGTTGCTGTTCCAACTAACTCTTCCGGTGTTACTAATATCTGTCCCTGCATATCCTTAATCTCCTTTCAATCCTAGTATGAGCGTGTTTTTGCTATTTCTGCATTGCTTGCTTCTGCCTGCATATATCTTTTTACTATACCCTCAAGCACCTGCGCATACTTCTCAATAGTGTTATAAAACTCTGCCATCTGCTGCTTATCACTGTTAAATGCTGTGTGAAATGAATCATTTGCCTCACCATCCCACATTCCATTCAGTTTTTCTTCAAGGCTTTCTAACTGAGTTAATGCTGTTTTGAACTGTGCATTGGCTTCCCTTAACTGCTCCACCCCTGCTGATACCTGACTTGCTGATACATTAAATTTTGACATAAATTCTTCCTCCTTTTGTTTTTTTAGTGTCTTTGGGTAATTTCTTTGCTTTAACTGATTTCTTTACATCTGTAATGATATCATCCTGCATGCATTTTATTATCCGTATCTGATAAACTGCATTTTTAACTGACAAACTGCATTTTCATGTGTTCATCAGTTGACAAACAGATGCTTTCTTTTATCAAAATATATTTTGCTTAGTACAACCATAACAATAATTATAATAGTTATTCCAATATATTTCGAAAAGACTTCAGACGCAATATCTTCAAAGCAATCATTCCACTCCCAATCAGCATAAATTGAATGTTTATATATTTCAAATTCATAGCCTACGGCAAAAATTACCTGTGCTATAGGAAATGCATAATACCAATTAAGTACCTTTCGCTGATAATTAGCCAGTCCCTGTCTTATAATAATTGCTAATATAGCCATGCCGACTAATATGACTCCGTATATCTTGTCGATTTCAGATATTTTGGGATATAAGGCATAAATTAAATTTGCTTTTTCCTTACTGTCATAATGTGAGCCTGTAAACATTGTCATGCTCAATGCCAGTAAACTTAATGCTCCCAGAATCATCTGTACATATATAACAAACTTATACCATCTCATAGGTAACTGCTGTTCCATATTCTGCCCATACGGCTGCCTGTACTGCTGTCCCATATTCTGTCCATACGGTTGCTGGTATTGCTGTCCCATATTCTGTCCATACGGTTGCTGGTACTGCTGTCCCATATTCTGTCCATACGGCTGCTGGTACTGCTGTCCCATATTCTGTCCATATGGCTGCTGATACTGTTGTCCAAAATTTGCCTGTCCGTTATCAGGCTGGCTGTTCTGCCTACACTGACATACCTCTCCTTCTTTTAACACTCTCCCACAATATGTACAAAATATTGCCATGTCTCTTCCTCCTCTGTTAAACGAGCATAAGCCTTGCTCCATTTTTTATTCCATAACCATGAAGATTATATGACTTGTCAAATACGACTTTACTGTCTCTGTCGCATAAGACAAATTGTTCTGTGCTGTCCGCCAGCACTCTCTGTTCATATCTGCATACCATCTCTGCTATCTCATCAATGATTACATTCACCTGTGCATACTCATCCAGTTTAAAATCATATTCTGTATCAAATACAGGTACAAATACTTCAACCATCACCATACTGTCACCTCTTATAATCTGATATGTACATTATCAGCTCTTCTCTGTCATAATCATGCTCCACATCTTCCCTTACATTCCCATTGAACTTCACGATGTAACTGTCGGTGCAGTCAGACATATCATTGCAATTAAATCCGTACAAATATCTTCTTTCTCCGGTTTTTACACTTATCAGCTCGCATATAATCTTTATACGATAATCCGGCACGCCTGCCTTACACAGTTCAATAAGCTCATTTTCCCTGTTTAAGTCAGTATGCTCATATCTATGCTTCATTTTTCTGTTCAAAACATCAGGCAAAATATCCGGTAAAAATATAGATTTGAATTCATCTCTACTCATCTCCGTTACCGAAATCTTATCTCTTACATTCGAGTAATACACTATATCAACAACAGCCTTATTCATATAACACAGATAATCCTCTGTTCCATCAGGACCCACATAAATATGCACAATGTTATCCGACTCTGCCATATGCTGCAGACAGGATCTGATATTTTCACTAATGTTAAACCGTCCGTTATTCACACTTATAAGTCCGGCTGATATCATTTTGTTAATCTCTACATAGACCATTGCCCTATCGACATTATCTTTATCATACTTTCTCTCAATTCCGTATATTGAATTGCAGTTCATACTGTTAAGTAATATATCCAACTGAAATTGTGAAATTAAATATGAATTAAAAATCCTCATTTTCATCTGCCTGCACCATCTTTCTGGTATTGTCCGAATACAATCGCCTCAATTCAGATTTGTAACTTCTCGATATCGGTATAAAAATGTCATTTTGCATCTCTATTTCATTTCTATTCAGAACAACTTTTATGATTTTTTTCTGATTGATAATAAAGCTTCTGTGACACCTGATAAAATAATCCGGCAATTCATCCATCAGTCCTGAAATCGTGTCATAACACGTCAGTTCACTGTTCGCACAGCCTATGACTATCTTCTTATCTCTGGCTTCAAAATAGTATATCTGGCTATACGGTATTAACCGCCTCCCTTCTCTTGATTCAAGAACGTACATATCTTCCTTGTCCTCATCCGAATCAAACTCTGCAAGATACTTTTTAAATGCACTGTCAAACACCTCATGCAACTGATTTTCACTGTATTTCCTTATCAGAAGTGACCCTGCCATAATCTCCGGCCTCATATATTCCATTGGTGAAATATCTATTGTCGCAACAAGGATTATGTATGCATGTTTATTTATCTTTCTTATCCCCTTTGTAAGATTTATACTCCCTTCCATGGTTATGTCTACGCACACAATATCTGCACTCTGTTCGTCTGACATATAACCGTTGAATTCATTCCAGTCAGTAAAAAAATTGTACTGCCATTTTTCCTCTGACAAATGGGCTGCAAGATAATGTGAATATCTGTCCATACTATCAAGCTCCTGCTTATCCTTATTAAAAATAACCAGTGATATCATCCTGACTCTCCTTTGGTATACATAGGAATAACTATTCTTGATGCCTCATCCATATCCTCACCCGTTACTGCCCATCCATATCCTTTCTTCAACGGCTTGCCTGCCTCGGTATATGGAATATTTCTAAAATCAAAGATTCTCTGGGATGCTGTATTTCCTCCAAGATGTACACCGTTTTTATAACCGGTAAATAATTTATACGTCTTATACACTGAAACTGCCGCACTTTCTTCCATGCTGAGGGATGCAATGAAATATATATTATGCATCTCACCCTTCTCAATGATATTCTCCATGAATCCACTCATTTTGCCCACACCCGCTTCCGGTTTATATATGGACCTGATAAATTCTGAAAGATTTGGAATAAATATAAATACCGGCTTGTTTACCTGCATCTTCTTATACAACTCCTCTGACTGAAGTTCTTCTTCCAGATACTTGTGTTTCATCTTGTTTCTTTTTGCAAATACCGGAGTAAGTTCTTTGAAATAGTCGAATATCTGTGCATCCGTCGTAAGATACCTTATGTTATTCTCCTCTGCTATATGGGCAAAATCTCTTTCTCCCTTTTCTATAATTATCATCTCACCGTTCTTGTGACGTGTCTCAAGAATGATATCCTTCATAAGCACTGTCTTTCCTGTTCCCTTTTTACCTGCTACCAGATAACAGTAAGTCCTTTTTAGATTAATTCCGAATACAGATGCGTCCTTTTCCAGATATGCAAATGGAATAATGTCTTTTCCATTATTAAATTCCATTACATCAACATTCTTTTCAAACTCACCCGTCGTCGGTTTCTCCGGAATAACAGGAATTCTTCTTGCACATTTTCCATTCCATGCCTTACACATGTCATCCGCCAGTTTCTCTATAATCTGACCACGCTTATAATCATCTTCCGCCGCCAATGAAAGTGCCGTCTGGAACTCAAGAATACTGCCCTTTATATTTGCAAGTCCTCTTCCCTTTATATCAGCCTCCGGAAGTACATTTATATGACTGCTCCTCAGTACATCCATGTATTTGAACTTATCTCCCATCTCAAGACTGATAACATTCTTTATATTATCTCCGACTCTGTTCGGAATTTCTGACATTCCAAAACCGGCCGATGACAATACGAGAAAAATTCCATATGCCACACCTTCTCTGGCAAATTTTAAAACCATATCTGAATACTCATTTTCAGTTTTTTCAGCAAAGCCAGAATAATTATCTATCACAAGAAAGATTGCCGGATACTTAACTCCATACGCCTTTACATACTGTGCGTAATTACCGCCTCCGAACACTTTCTTTCTGTCATTCATAATCTTTTCAAGCATTACAAACAGCTTGCCTATATTATCTGTGTCATTTTCACCCAGTACTCCTCCGACCTGAGGCATATTATCAAATACTCTGAGTAATCCACTACTGAAATCAAGGCAGTACATATTTATATACTCCGGTGTATATTTCATAACCATGCCATATACAAGCGTCTGCATAAATGTACTTTTTCCACTGACTATAGTTCCACATACAGCCATGTGACCGTTTTCCGTGAAATCTATATATACCGGTGCCTGTGTCTGGTTTTCAGGATCATCATACATACCGACAGGAACACTGAGTTCAAATTCTCTATCCTTATCAGCCCATTTGTTTCCATCAAAATATTCCTTCGACTCTCCTGTAAGACTCTCAAAATATAACGTCTTAGGTAATACCGGCAGCCACAATTGAAGATTATGTGTGTAATTATTATCCTTTGCTACTTTTTCAAGATATTCCACTATCGCATCCAACTGTGTTATTTCCGGCATGTCAGGAAGTTTCACATTGAAGTGGTCAGACATATACATCATATATTCTGCTATCTTCTCCGGCTCAAGATCTTCACCCGGCCACATCTTCAACATATCCTTCATCCTTGAAACAGAGGCAAAACTGTCATCATACTTAATGCCCTGCATGTTCATCTGTTGTATCACATCTTTGGCCCATGTGGTTAATATATTGTCATCAAGGTTTTCAAGACTGAAAATCTTATTCTTGATTCTTGAAGATATGGCTATGGATACTATAGCGGTATAGAACTCTTTCTTCTCTGTCTCTTTTCTCTTTATCTTTGCGTAACTTCCCACAAGTGCAGTTTTTCCGCTCAGAGTAATCATTGTGGCAAGCTCTGATAATGCATTTGCGTCACTTTCATCATATAAAGCCCCACTCCAGCCAGACTGGAACAGTTCATATATTTCATCATTACCCACCTGCATATAGCATCTTCCTGCCTGTGTAATATATGCCGCATCCGGTTTGTGAAGCATATCATTACTGTCATTTCTGTCCTGAACTCTCAGACACAGTCTGAACTTAGAGTTACTCCATATATTGTCATCAACTGTTCCACTTGGTTTCTGCGTAGCAAGTATAAGATGTACACCGAGACTTCGTCCTACCTGTGCCACACTTATAAGCTCTCTCATGAATTCCGGTTCTTCTCTTTTCAGTTCTGCAAATTCATCAATTATAATGAAAAGATGAGGTATAGGATATTTTGTCTCATTGTTCTTATATAACCTTGTATACAGATTGATGTTGTTTACTCCATACTCACTGAATATCCTCTGTCTTCTCATATTCTCACTCTTTATGGATATCATTGCCCTGCGTACCTGATTTCCTGACAGATTGGATATCTGTCCGACCATATGCGGAAGATTTGAAAAAAGATTTGCCATTCCTCCACCTTTAAAGTCGATTATGAAAAATCCTACATCATCAGGGCTGAAATTTATCGCAAGAGACAAAATATATGTCTGAAGAGTCTCACTCTTACCTGAACCTGTAGTACCGGCAATCAGTCCGTGTGGACCATGATATTTCTCATGTACGTCCAGATAACAGTCATTTCCTCCTGCTTTTTTACCTATAAGTGCTTTCATGGTGTTAAATGTTCTGTTTTTCTTCCATCTGTCAAGTACATTCAGTTCATCGAGCCTTCTCACACCATACATCTCAAGAAATTCAAGAGAATTTGGTATATCGGTGTTAGTCTCCATCTCATTTACCCTTATGTTACTGAGACGTCTTGACATGCTGTTCAATGCATCTGTGTCTACGCTGTCATACTGTATAACATTACGTTCTCCCGTAGTGCTCATCGTATTGTACACACATGTCATATTCTTATCATTCTGAATAATATTTTCACAGCCGTTAGGAAGCTCTGCATAATTCTCAACCATGATGAAAGTAGTCAGACCATAACTGTTGTCATCATCATATATGTACTTCTTTAACAATTCTCCTTCCAGATACTCCGGTGCAGCCAAAAATATAACATAATAAGGCTTCTTTATTTTTGATTTACGGGATTCAGGTTCTTCCGTTCTGTGTCTCATAATATTGCTGAGTTCAAAAAACACATCCTTAGCTTCCATATCATTAGATGCCACATATCTGTTTTTCTTATCCTCAGACCACACATGCGGAAGCCACTTCACAAATCTCCATTCTTCCTTATCACCATACTTATTTTCATCATAGATAAATACCATCTTAACATCCGTATAGCATACATTAGCGGCAATCTGCACAGCAAGATTATGCATTATACTGACAGCACCTTTCATATTCTGTCCGCCTACTATACCCCAAAGTTTATGTTCATTGATATTTATTCCCACAGGTACATTCTTCAATGTGTGATATTCCTCAAGCAGACGCTCAGGCTGCTTCTTTAGCGAATCATGAAGAATTGTGAACCTCTCTTTCGGTGCAACAATATTCACCTGAAAAGGTATATCACCAAGCCCCAGCCTGAAAAAGAAGAAATCATCATGAGTCATGTTTCTGTTCCAGAGATTGGAATTTTCCCTGCCATACAGGATACAATCACCTGCGGACGGGTACATACTGCACAATGCAGCCGTATTGTCGCTGTACTGCCGTTTCAGTTTCTCAGCAATCTCTATAAGATAATTTCCATATGAATCAAATCTCAGAACCTCATCTTCTTTTTCCTGCTGCTTTGAATATTTAAGATTGGCAAGTGCCCATATCACTCCGATAACCGCCGAACCTACCGAAGTAATGATTCCGGTATACATATATGCTCCCATACTTCTTCCCGCAGATCTTGATGCATATATTGACAACAGGCATCCGAGCATCATAGGTATTGCCATGGTAAATGAAGGACCTATGGTGAGAAGCAACGGTTTCTTATGAGTGACCTTAGGACTCGGCGGTGCCTCTATCTCTATAGTTCCCTGATGGATATCAGGTATAATTCTCGGTGAACGGTTATAAAACTTCTCTTTCTCCCTACGCTCATCATCGCACATCTCATCATTTACCTGAAAAACATGTGGTTTCAAAACTTTTTCATTTACACTTACTTCACCATACCTCGAACTTATACCTATCATTTCATTAAGAAAGATAATGTGAAGTCCGAATATATTTAAAATATCTCCAAAATCAAGCCTTGTTCTTCCTGTAATCCTTGCATAGTTTATAAATATTCCATTTCTGCTATAGTCCTCGACGTAAAAATTTCCACCTTCTCTATATATGGCTCCGTGACTTTTTGATACCAAATCCCTGAAAGTGTACCTGACATCATTACCCTCTTCTTTTCCAAAAGTAATACGATTTACCGACGCTATATCATACTTCTCAAATGCCATGAAAGATTCATTTTCTTCCGCCACTATTCCCTGAAACTTCTCATTTCTGTCCGTCTCAAAAAATATAATATTTCCGTCACACAGTTCTATACTTTCTTTGGTTTTATCATCTATAACCATACTGTACTGCTCTGTTTCATGGATAGTCCATGTTCCGTCTACCAGTTCAAGTGTAAGGGTTATATTATCACTGATATGAAATTGTCTCTTATCAAGAATTATCGAATAATCCTGATTATTTGTCTTAGGAAGGACATATTCACGGAACGTGTCCTTCTGATAAACCATTAATATCATATTTCCTCCAAAATCTATCTGCACCTTTTCATTGCCTGAAAGTAAAATATAGTCACCTTAAATGCAACGTCATCTATATAAAACCTGTCACCACTCTCAAGTTCTATTCTGTTTCCATCCATAAGCTGATATTTTTTTCTGCCCTTTTTCACACACGTTCCATTCACAGAATACTCGTCCTGAATGTAAACTCGGCCTTCACACACACAGATTGAACAGTGCTTCATGGATATAGTAGGTTTAGGAAGCCATATAGTGTTCTCCGACTTGCTTCTCCCTATGGTAACTCCCTTCTCCGGATCAAATACATACTTCTGCTGTGGCTTCGGTTTATACAGATTTATATATAACATTGGCACAATCACCGGATAATAAGATTCAGCGGAATTGTTACCGAGTACATCTTCCAGATACTCTTCCTTAACCATACGGTCTGCCGCATCATAATACTTCCTTCTCTCCATCTGCCTTCTCTTGTATAAGACTACCGATGCTATAAATATGGCTATTACTGTAATACTTATAAATACATACTTCATATCATCTCCACCCGACTATAAGTCATTCTCCGATAAAATCGGATCAACAATCTGTCCGTCCTTTATGCTGAATACAATCCATGTATAGGAATCTATATTCTCCGGTACCGTATATGTCTTTGGAGATGACTGACCCGGCATATAGACTTTTACCGTTGCACCTGATGTGCCAAGCTCTCCTGTATTGCCATAATCATGTACTGCATAGGTATATTCACCCGCTCCGTTATCCTTGACTGTTATAGTCTCCGGTCCGTATGAATCCATTTCATCTACATCAAGTTCTGCCACATCCGTTATTTTATTGTGGAACGAAACATGTATGTCATTTCCACTTACATCATGACCTATAAGATGAGAATCCAGATCATATGGGTATTCGCCCCATTCAAGCACTATCCTTATCTCTCCTTCTGCCAGCTCCTGTGACATTACGAACTGTGTCACATCCGGCTGTCCCCATTTATCCACAGTAAAGTCAACATACTCACTGATAAAGTGGTCTCTGTTAAGTTCTGCCGTATATTCGCCCTGTTCAAGTTCCACATTGAACTTACCGTCACTTCCGGTTACGGCACTCGCTATATAATCTCCCGATTCATTTCCACGGGCTCTTACAAATACTTCAGCTTCTCCCAATCCTTCACCTGTAGTAGATGACAATATACATGCCTCTACATTAAATACTTCATCCTGATTCTCATTGGCATCTTTTGGTTCTATCTCGTTCCATGCATCTGATTTAAAGCTTCCATCCTTGTCCGTCTCTATAGTCACAATACAGTTATCCGCTTTAAATCTGAGAACATATTTAGAACTTCCCGTATCTTTTTTAAATTCCACATCCTCAAGTTTCATACTCTCTATCATACTTTTGGTTATTACATCAGTATCTATTCCCACAAACAGTTCTTTCAGATCTTTGCATGTAACCTTCCACGGCATCTTATTTGACTTTGGCTGTCCCGTTGAACTGTCTATTATCGTACTGTTATCATCAGTGTTATAATAAGAAAATACAAAATTTTTCAAACTCTTATGTCTGACTTCACACACATCTGATTTATCTTTGTAATCAGCCTGACCATATTTTTCTATATACTGTTCAAGAGTATATGATGATATTCTCTTTAATATTGTTGTATTAATCTCCGGTGTATCAGACTTATCCGACTTTTCCTTTGTCTCATTTTCCTTAAGCTTTTCGGATGTACTGTCAAAATATTTGTTATACATATCAGAGAGTTTGCTACTCTTTGTAATATTCATTCCCTTTAACAATATGTCTTTTGCGTCATCCATTCTGTTCTTGTATACATATATCTGTGCAAGCGTGTAATATGCATCTTCATCCTCTTCATCTAACTCGATGGCATCCATATATGCAACTATTGCATCATCCCAATTTTCTTCCTGCACATACTTTTGTGCCGTCTCTATCTTCCTTATATATTTTTCCTTAGCTGATGCACCGTTTCCCGATGTGAGAATTACAAGGATTGCCGCTGTTCCCACTATGAGAACAATGACACATGCCAATATCAATATCAGTTTCTTTCTGCTTTTCATAACCTTATGCCTCCTGTAAATTATTCCTTATCCTATCTTCTTTTTTAACCTGTGCAGAACACACAAAACAATCACAAACAGCACACTTGAAAGTGCCATGATTACAACTCCGAGTGCTATCATATCCTGTCCCGTCATATCTGCCTCCTTATCTGTACTTTTTTTGCAGTTCATACATATTCTGTATGTTGTCGCTTCCTTTTGATTCCTTATCTCCCTCGGCAGCAGACTCATACATACTTACTGCTTTTCTGATATTCCGGTCTGCCTTCTTCACATTACCATCCTTGTCATATGCAAATGCAAGATGCATGTATATCCGGTAATCATCATTTGACTCTTTGAGACCGTTAAGAACCTTTATACTGTCAGAATACTTTCCAACCGCTCTGTAGCATATTGCCAGATTCAGCGAATCATTAAATGAATGATATTTCTTCTGTACTATGGTTTTGTAACATTCAAGTGCTTCCTTCATATACTTATCATCACTGCCACCTGCCGCATCCTCATTAACTATACGCATATATGCATTTCCCAACTTGCGGATAACACTTACCGTGTCGCTAATGTTCCTTGCATCCTCCAGATAACTTATCTCCCTCTCATAATCACCGGATTTATCTGCTGCCTCACTTCCGGTAACCAGAAGATGAACTTTGGCCTGTTCCGAGATATTTCCCTTTAGCAGTATGTCTATCTGCTTAAAAGCCTTGTCATACTTTTTGTTATATATGAGCATCTCTGCATCTATAATAGATATATCACTGTCCGATATTACCTTACTCCTGCTGCTGTCTATCTCTTCCTGCGCCTCATCAATCCTGCCACATTTAACCAGTGTGACTATATAATCCCTATAATATGCCGAATACTTATCCGTCCCGGTGATAAGTTCAACTGCTTCCTTATAATATTCCAGCGAATATTCATACTGTTCATTTTCAAAATAACACTCACCAACGATATGCAGTAACTCTATCTTCTCTTCCGTATGTTCTGTTATATCCGATGCATACTCAGTATTATTCAAAATACTGATTCCCTCATCTATAGCCTCATCATACATACATGACTCATAGCTCTGCATCAGCTGCTTCACATCTCTCTTATAATTCTCCCCATTTATCATGCTAAAACCATGTACCACACACCATATACCTGCTCCCATGGCAGCCACATACAGTGCCGCTCCGGCTATAAGACCAACCATATATATTCTGTATGCTCTTGTATGCTTGTATATGGAATTGACTGCCTTCAACATATCTTCCATATCAGCAAATCTGCCATATACATCATAATTCATGGCTTTGTCTACTATATATGTAAGCCCGTCTGAATATGGAATATCATATCCGGATAGCGGTGATGAATACCTGTCAGGATATGCCGGCGGAATACCTGTCATCAGATGATAAAATGATGCTGCCAGACTATACATATCACTCCGTCCATCCAGAACTATGCCCCTGTGGTCCATTCTTCTCATGAACAGCTTCGCTTTCTCATACTGCTCCGGTGATGCATATGGCAGGCTTATGCCTGATATCTGTGAACTGTCATCACCATCCAGTGAAATGTTGAAATCTATAAGACATACATTACCTTCATTAGTTATCATGATATTGCCCGGTTTGATATCCGAATGGATAATGGGAGGTGTCTGTGAATGCAGGTATACCAACACTTCACACAACTGTCTGAGCCACTTAATTATAGTGTCCTCATCTACCACACAGCCGGAATTTATATATCTTTCCAAATCATTTCCTTCTATATAATCCATTACCGTGTACACAGTTGTACCGGATTGCAGAAAATCATACAC
Organism: uncultured Lachnospiraceae bacterium; assembly: GCA_902763335.1. Classification (GTDB taxonomy): domain Bacteria; phylum Bacillota; class Clostridia; order Lachnospirales; family Lachnospiraceae; genus UBA2821. The sequence goes on from CACWRR010000024.1 coordinate 26,472, forward strand.
CTGTGGGAGATATGAGTGTTTGAGTCTCTTGAGAATATCCACCTCGGTCCTTACATTTACACTGCCTACAAAATTATCCTTTATCTTCTTTATGACCACATATTTTTCGAGTCGCATATGGTATGCCAGATAGACATCACCTGTTCCCCCGCTTCCTATCTTGGACATTATGCGGTATGTATTATCAAATGTATTGCCCTCGGTAAACAATTCATATCACCTCATTTCTCCGGTTGTATAATATTTTTTGATATCCATATTCCTGCCTGAATACATATATCAAAAAACATTATGTGTGGTGCAGCGGGACTTATGTGCAGTCCCGCCATTTCCACACTGATGTTTATTATATTTTTAAATATTTCTTTTAGTTCTGTTCTTCGCGTCTGCGTCTTCTGAATAAGACGAAGAATATTCCGCCTGCTGCAGCTGCTACAACAACTATTGTGGCAACTACAAGCGGTGTATTATTTATGTACTTAATCCAGAGATTAGATGTTACAAGTACCTTTACTGATGCACTGCCTGTATTACCTGCCTTATCTGTAGCTGAAATAGTGATGGTCTGGTATCCGTCATATTCCTTAGCTACTGCTGATATATTACCTGTCTTTAAATCCTTAAGATCAGATGGTTTGTAAGTGATAGTCTCAAGTACTTTATCTCCATCTTTTCTGACAAATTTAATATCATCTAACTCATTAGCATCTGCATAATCAAAACTGAATTTCTTATCAAGGTTGTACTTACCATTGTTATCAATATCCATAATGACGATTTCAGGATTTGTTCTGTCAACCGTAAATTCAATCTTGTCTGCCTGTGCTGTATCCATGTTTGTGGTAATATCCATGTTGTTATCTGTATTCGTATCATCATTGTAGAGAAGTGCTGCATTATCTCCGTATGCCGCATCATCCGCTATATCCTTTGTTGATACTCTGACTGTGTATGTTCCCTCATTGCTGAATACTTCAGGCTTAATCTTGCATGAATACATGGTGAATCCGGACTCTCTGTTTGAATTATCCTCTTTGTACACATATCCGCTGTTCTCTTTCTTCCATGTATAATCCTCATCCGGCTTCAATATATTCTGCTCATTAAGACTGTTCCATACCTCTACCTGATACTGGGTGATATCATCACAGTTCATGACAACAACCTCTATATCATCCGTAATCTCTTTTACATACTGCTGAAGGATAACCGCACCTGTATATGAACTTGAAATATAACTGTATGCTGAACCATGTCTGTTTACAGAGAACTGTTTCTCGTCCTTGGCTTCTCTTCCTGCTTTATCCTTAACAGTAAGTTCTATAGTATAAATACCATCTTTTAACTTAGTTGCCGTTGCATTGTCATGGAATTTGATAGTATAACCATTAACTCCATCCACATTCACGTTCTTAATCTCCGGAACCCAGTCATTTACTGCTGTTCCCGCAAGTGTTCTAACCTTGTAGCCTATCATTCCCGACTCATTAGATGAGTTAATATCCGTATAAACATATTCAAAATCAATGTTGCCCTTATTGGCTATATTATTGTTCTCTTCACTGATATTAGATGTAAGAACCGGATCAACATTATCTACGGTAAATTCCTTCGACGTATATACTGCCGCCTGCTGGTTACCTGCCTTATCCGTACATGTGATGGTAAAGCTGTAATCTCCATCTTCTGCAAATGATAATGCTGCTGTATGTGTATCACCGCTTGTACTCCATATTACAGGGTACTCTCTGTTCTCATATGAAAGTGAACCATTTAAACGCTTGGTAACTAATACCTTAGCACCTGCTTCATCAAAGTTACGCTCTGTAACCGTTGCAGTATATGTAAGTGCTGATGATGAATATCCTGCCGCATCATTAGCTGATACTGTCGGCTGTACTTTATCAACCGTAAATGTCTGTGGTGTAATAACGCTGTCTGATGCATTACCTGCCTTATCTGTACAGCTTACATATTCAACCGTGTAATCCTTGTCATTAGCCTCATCACCTGTGAATCTGTACTCATATGTGTGAGTATCTCCATCACCGTTTCCACCTGCCGGAGCGTCACCTACAAGTGTCATGCCATTTAAACTTATCTGCTGACCATTGATTCTGAACAATGTATCATCCGCATCAAAGTTTCTCTCTGTCACCGTAACTACCATGGTAATGTCGTTGTTGAAATATCTGCCATTTGGCTCAACCTCTGCACCTGTTGAATCCTTGTAGGTGACATTGACGGTAGGTTTGGTTGTGTCGATTGAGAGTGAGAGTGGTGATGATATATATACATTCTGTGATTTATCAATAGCTTTTAACATGATTTTCACATTATTGTTATTAAAATCTTCATTATTTGGAATAATTAATTTTCCATTGTAACTATCATAATCAATCTCATTTTCATCGACTTGTATAGTGGTATCAGTGGTCCACATATCACTATCATAATCCTGTGAATCCTTAATACTATCTGACTCATCTATACCTACCTTATACTCAATACTATCAATTCCAGAATTTACAAAATTCTCATTATCTATTGGATCATTGATTTTATACTGCAATACAGGGTATTCTCTATATATTTGATTTTCATTAGCACCTTCAATAACAATTGGATCTTCTGTATATTTTGGTTCTATAGAGTCAACTGTAACTCCATTACTTCTGATATAGTTTTCATTACCAGCTTCATCTACAAGTTTCATATAAATAACAGCATTTGTATTCTCTCCAACTTTAACACTATTATCATTTTCTATTTTTATCCAGTCATTAACATCAGCTTTTTTCTTAAAAACATCATCTATTGTATTAGTGACCCTATAATATTTCTCGCTTATTCCGCTTGTATCCTCATCATATGTAAATGTAAACTCCTGTTCACCCTTTCTATATGTCCTATTTTTATCTGAAAACAATAATGAATAATCATCAAACCATTTACTCCAAACTTTCTCACTATCACCATCAATTGAAAGATGTATACTGCCTGTAGGCAATATAGTGTCTTTTTTTATACATGTATCCTTAATAGCTATATTTCCTGCTTTATCCTCAGTACGTATAACTATATAATTCCACCCCTGAGTAATAGCTTCTGCATCTAGTGTAAATGTTTTTTTATTTTCACTTTCGGCATTGACTACTGGTTTAATAACAGTATAATCATTAGTAATTTTGTTGTTATCCCTTATGTTTTTTTTCTCATCCTCTGTTGGTTCTGAATTCATTTTTTTATAAACCCATATTTTATCTACTTCTACTCCTGATATACCATTATCCTGATTTTTGCACAAATCCTCTATTTCTACTTCTACGTAAGCACTTTCCGTTTTTTTGTTAATCCACTCTGTACCTATGTCGACACCACCACTTTTCGGATTACTTATGGTTATTTTAGGCTTTCTAGTATCCTTATTAATTTTAATTGGCAAATACTTATAATTTCCCGCTTTATCTTTAACATAAGTAACAATAAAGTAGCTGCCATCTATCAAATCATTGTTACTTATTGTAATTGCCTTATTCTCCAATCCTCCTTTATATTCCTTTTTAAAAAGAATCTTATTTTTCTTATTGTTGACATTAAATGGTTTATTATATGTTCTAAAAATAACTATAGTATCTATTCCTGATTGTGTAACATTATCATTTGATTCATTCACGTTCACTGTTATCTCTGATTTCATATAATTATTTTCATTTATATTCCACCCTTTTTTCTTATATATACCTTTTGTTACATAATCAATAATCGGTTCATTTATATCCTTTCTCACTTTCACAACTTTAGTTGTTTTATTATTAGCCTTATCAAAAGCGACAAATATAATCCAATAATCTCCAGTTTCAGGAGCAATATCATATTCTTCTAGTATGGATCCCTTTTTACCCTTTTTGCATGAGTAAAGCGTCTTCTTCTGATTTTTGCTTGTATATTTGTCTATGTTTATTTGGTTAATATCATCATTTTCCGCCTCTTCACATATAACTTTATATTCTTCTGAAGATACCATATACTGATATACCTCTTTTAATCCTGAAGTTGAATCTGTGACTGTGATATGAATTTCATCACTCTTATTTGTCCATTTTTCTAAAGTATCAGAATTTGGTATTGTAATATCAGGTGCAGTTTTATCATATTTAACTATTACATTACCACTAGCTTTTTCACCATTATTTAAAGTTGCTTCTGCACTTATTTTATAATTTCCCTCCTCTTGCACATATGACCTACTTACAGTTTCTTTCTTATCATCATTCTTAATATTTTCTGAATTATAAGTTTCTATTTCATCCTCATTCTTTTTTATCTTCCAAGATTTAAATCCTATATAATGTCCATCC
>CACWRR010000025.1 GCA_902763335.1 uncultured Lachnospiraceae bacterium
TGTTGCAGTAATTCCAAGAAGCTTGGCGTCTTTTCTATATTTCTTTATAAAATGAATAGTTTCCTGATATGAAGGTGCCAATGTATGATGACACTCATCAATAACTACCATCACCTTTTTCCCTAGCACTCTCCTTAAATGCTTTCTATTTCGATATACTGAACTAACACTTGCAACTATAACTTCGTGCTTATCTATCTGAGACATTCTTAAATGTTCGCCGGACACACAGCTTAGGCGATAATCTTTTATATTTGGATTTACTATTTTCGATAATCCTGCAAAACGATAAAAACAGTCTGCTGCCTGATCAATAAGCATATGTCTATGTGCCAGCCAGATAATCTGATATCCTCTACTAATCATTTCCTTAATCAAAAAGTATGTAGATGTTCTTGATTTTCCCGAGCCCGTAGGCATAACAAGCATTCCTTCCATCATATCCCTGTCTATAAAATGCTCTTTTAATTTCTTTACAGCTTCCTCCTGAAAATCATATAAAGCAACTTCTTCTACTTTTGTAGCTTTCATATCCAATGTTTTTGTATATCTAAAATTACTATATTCCTGTGGTTGAACTATAAGCCCACTAATGGATAGCAATGCAGCTTCATATGCATTAACTAATGTATTAGTAGTTTTCTTTTTACTTAATGCAGTTAATCTTCCATTTCTGCTTCGTTCAGTTATTTTCAATGCTTTACAGATTTCTGCAACCTGTTTTTCGTAATTCGGAAGTAATTCATTATCAATAATATTTCTGTAATCATATATAAATCTTTTATCCGGATAGTCACATATAGAATTTACGCATCCAACTATTGATTCTTTATCCTCCGTTCTCAAATAAAGCTCTTTATCTTCTACATCTGCGGCATCTATGATTGACTTCAAAAATGATGTATCAAATGTTTCCCATGTAAACTTCATGCTACATTTCCTCCTAAATCATTGTATGTTAATTATTTGTTTCGACGCGTCCGTTCCCTTGAACTGATTATACTATATCAAATAATTACTCATACGTCCGTCATAAGTTATGACCTATTTTTTAGGACTCCGATCTCTCATACCAATCTTATAATTTGTTTTTTCCTCAAATTCATCAATAAATTCATAAATAGAATCGTGATCCCTCAATGCACAATAACAAATCATGTCTTCCAGACATTCATCTGAAAGTGGTCCTTTTTCAAGTTCAAACAACACATCAGCTTCTTCTATTGTCATTTTCATTCCAACCGCTAACTTGTATAAAAAATGCCTATTTGCTGTATTCCCTTTTTTACCGGCAACCGCATATTTAAATGCTGTCACACTAATCTGACATAAATCACACAAATCTTCATATGCTTTGTTTGAACTTACTCCATGTTCCATTTCATATTTTAGCTTTATAGTACTAATCTTCTTTGCTAATTGTTTTTCTTTATCAGAAAATCTTGACGCATCTGCAGCAGATAATCTCATAGAACAAATTTCCATAGGATATTCTTTATATTTAACATTTTTAAGATCATTATCAGTAAATCCCATATTCAAACCTCCTCAATATTCAAAAAAATACCATGTCATTTTAACATGGCATGGTATTTTTTATTTACGCAAGCAGCAAACCAGATTCCATGCAGGCACGAAATCATGATAACTGTTGCGATAACCTGAGAAACACGCAAAACGCGTTCCTCATAGTTTAATTATATAGTTATTTATTTGCAATAGCTGCCTGAGCTGCTGCAAGTCTTGCGATTGGTACACGGAATGGTGAGCATGATACATAATCAAGACCAATCTTATGGCAGAACTCAACTGAAGAAGGATCTCCACCGTGCTCTCCACAGATACCAACGTGTAACTTGTTGTTTACAGGTTTTCCAAGCTTGATAGCTGTTTCCATCAACTTACCAACACCAGTCTGGTCAAGTTTAGCAAATGGATCGTTCTCGAAGATCTTAGCATCATAGTAAGCATCTAAGAACTTACCAGCATCATCTCTTGAGAATCCGAATGTCATCTGTGTTAAATCGTTTGTACCGAAGCAGAAGAAGTCAGCCTCAGCTGCGATCTCGTCAGCTGTAAGTGCAGCTCTAGGAATCTCAATCATAGTACCTACTTCGTACTCAAGGTTTACACCTGCTGCTGCGATTTCAGCATCAGCTGTCTCAACTACCATCTTCTTAACATACTTAAGCTCTTTAACTTCACAAACAAGTGGAATCATGATTTCAGGCTTAACTGTCCAGTCAGCATGTGCTTTCTGTACATTGATAGCAGCACGGATAACAGCCTTAGTCTGCATCTTAGCAATTTCAGGATATGTTACAGCAAGACGGCATCCTCTGTGTCCCATCATAGGGTTGAACTCATGTAATGAATCAATAAGAGTCTTGATTTCTTCAACAGTCTTACCCTGTGCATCTGCAAGTTTCTTGATATCTTCTTCCTCTGTAGGAACGAACTCATGAAGAGGTGGATCAAGGAATCTGATTGTAACAGGATTTCCTTCAAGAGCCTCATATAATTTTTCGAAGTCTCCCTGCTGATATGGAAGAATCTTCTCAAGAGCTGCTTCCCTCTCTTCTACTGTATCAGAACAGATCATCTCTCTGAATGCAGCAATTCTGTCTTCCTCGAAGAACATATGCTCTGTACGGCAAAGACCGATACCTTCTGCACCAAGCTCACGAGCTTTCTTAGCATCTGCAGGAGTATCTGCATTTGTTCTAACTTTAAGTTTTCTGTATTTATCTGCCCAAGCCATAATTCTTCCGAACTCGCCTGCGATAGTAGCATCAACTGTTGGGATAAGTCCATCATAGATGTTACCTGTTGTACCATCGATAGAGATGCAGTCTCCTTCGTGGAACTCTTTACCAGCTAATGTAAATTTCTTATTTTCTTCATCCATAGCGATGTCACCACAACCAGATACACAGCATGTACCCATACCACGTGCAACAACGGCTGCATGAGATGTCATACCACCACGAACTGTTAAGATACCCTGTGAAGCCTTCATACCTGTGATATCTTCCGGAGATGTCTCAAGACGTACAAGAACAACCTTCTCGCCTCTCTCATTCCATTCAACAGCATCCTCTGCTGAGAATACGATCTTACCGCAAGCAGCACCTGGAGATGCTCCAAGACCTTTACCCATAGGAGTTGCAGCCTTTAATGCAGCAGCATCGAACTGTGGATGTAATAATGTATCTAAGTTACGTGGGTCGATCATTGCAACTGCTTCTTCTTCTGTTCTCATTCCCTCATCAACGAGGTCACATGCGATCTTAAGAGCAGCCTGTGCAGTTCTCTTACCATTTCTTGTCTGAAGCATGTAAAGTTTCTTGTTCTCAACAGTAAACTCCATATCCTGCATATCTCTGTAGTGATCTTCAAGAGTTTTGCAAACTGTCTTAAACTGCTCAAATGCCTCTGGGAACTCCTGTTCCATCTGAGCGATTGGCATTGGTGTACGAACACCGGCAACAACGTCTTCACCCTGTGCGTTCTTTAAGAACTCACCCATGAGTTTTCTCTCACCTGTAGCAGGATCTCTTGTAAATGCAACACCTGTACCACAGTCATCACCCATGTTACCGAATGCCATAGACTGTACGTTTACAGCTGTTCCCCATGAATAAGGGATATCATTATCACGACGGTATACGTTTGCACGAGGGTTGTCCCATGAACGGAATACAGCCTTGATAGCTCCCATTAACTGAACCTTAGGATCATCTGGGAAATCTTCTCCTAATTTAGATTTATATTCAGCTTTGAACTGTGCAGCAAGTTCTTTTAAATCATCTGCTGTAAGCTCAACGTCCTGTTTAACGCCTCTTTCAGCTTTCATCTTGTCGATAAGCTCTTCAAAGTACTTCTTACCAACTTCCATAACTACGTCAGAATACATCTGGATGAATCTTCTGTAGCAATCCCATGCCCAACGAGCATTTCCTGATTTCTCAGCGATTGTCTCTACAACATTCTCGTTAAGACCAAGGTTTAAGATAGTATCCATCATACCAGGCATAGAAGCTCTTGCTCCTGAACGAACAGATACGAGAAGTGGATTTTCCTTATCACCAAATTTCTTTCCTGTGATCTCTTCCATCTTTACAATGTACTCATTAATCTGAGCCTGAATCTCATCGTTAATCTGTCTGCCGTCCTCATAGTACTGAGTACAAGCTTCTGTTGTAATTGTAAATCCCTGTGGAACAGGAAGTCCTAAACTTGTCATCTCTGCTAAGTTAGCACCTTTTCCTCCAAGGAGTTCACGCATGTTAGCGTTTCCTTCGCTGAACAAATATACCCATTTGTTTGCCATTTTTTAATTCCTCCTAAATAGTTTCTTTTATTGTATAAGGCGAACCTTATATTTCAATAACACACAACCCGAATTGCACGCAAAAAAACGCACTGATTCCGTTGCTAATACGATTATAACAATTGATTTTCAATTAGTCAATTCCAAAAAATGAAAATACTGTCAGATATTAATATTCAAATTTCTTTTCAAAATATTCTTTTAAATCCTCTATCTTAATTCTTTCCTGTTCCATTGTATCCCTGTCTCTTACAGTAACACATCCGTCAGTCTCAGAATCAAAATCATATGTTACACAGAACGGTGTACCTATCTCGTCCTGTCTTCTGTATCTCTTACCGATATTTCCTCTGTCATCAAATTCACAGTTGTAATATTTGCTGAGCTCAGCGTATATCTTCTCTGCACCATCATTTAATTTCTTTGACAATGGCAGTATACCAATCTTAACCGGTGCAATTGCAGGATGGAAATGCAATACAGTTCTTGTATCTCCACCTTCAAGCTCTTCCTCATCATATGCAGAACAAAGGAATGCAAGTGTTACTCTGTCTGCACCGAGAGACGGCTCAATAACATATGGAATGTATTTTTCCTTAGCTTCATCATCAAAATAAGACATATCCTCGCCTGATGTATTCTGATGCTGTGTAAGGTCATAATCTGTTCTGTCAGCAATTCCCCATAACTCTCCCCATCCAAATGGGAATAAAAATTCTATATCTGTAGTTCCCTTGCTGTAAAAGCAGAGTTCTTCAGGAGAATGGTCTCTTGCTCTCATCTCATCATCTTTTATACCAAGATTCTTAAGCCAGTTTATACAGAATTCTCTCCAATATCTGAACCAGTCAAGGTCTGTTCCCGGCTTACAGAAAAATTCAAGTTCCATCTGCTCAAATTCTCTTGTTCTGAATGTAAAGTTTCCCGGTGTAATCTCATTTCTGAATGATTTACCAATCTGACCTATTCCGAAAGGAACCTTCTTTCTTGAAGTTCTCTGAACATTCTTAAAGTTTACGAATATTCCCTGTGCTGTCTCAGGTCTTAAGTATACTGTGTTCTTTGCATCTTCAGTAACACCCTGGAATGTCTTAAACATAAGATTGAACTGTCTGATTTCAGTGAAGTTATGTTTTCCACATGTAGGACAGCAGATATTTTTCTCATCGATAAAACTCATCATCTGTTCCTGTGTCCATCCGTCAACACTGCCTTCAAGAGTGAACTCATTTTCTTCAGCCCAGTCTTCAATAAGTTTGTCAGCTCTGAATCTTTCATGACATTCCTTACAATCCATAAGCGGATCTGCAAATCCTCCAAGATGGCCTGATGCAACCCATGTCTGTGGATTCATAAGTATTGCACAGTCAACGCCTACATTGTATGGGTTTTCCTGAATAAACTTTTTCCACCATGCACGTTTTACATTGTTTTTAAGTTCCACTCCAAGATTTCCATAATCCCATGTATTTGCAAGACCACCGTATATCTCTGAGCCAGGATACACAAAACCTCTTGCTTTTGCAAGTGCAACTATTTTTTCCATTGTTTTTTCCATTATTTTTCTTCCTCCAATGTATATATAATATAATTATCTTTACCATCTGCAGTCTTTGCTGCTCCATCTTTAAGCTTTATATCAGAAGATACATATTTTATATCTCCCTCTACCCTGATTGTTATTCCATGTTTAATATAAATAACACGAAGATTTGATTTATCCTCTTTTTTTAATATTTCAGAAATTTTTAAATCTTCTTCTTTTTTGTCTCCTACTTTTTTGAACTTACAATCACTGAGTTTATACTCTTTCTTCTGAATCTCATCATAAGTCCCATTAAACATCTCAAACTTTACGTCTGAATCAACATATGTTTCATTATACAATACATAATCATCAAGTGTCTTAAAATTCAGCTTTACAAACGCCTCATTCTTCTTTACTCCAACACTCTTAACACTCATTCCGTTATCTTTAGAATGTTCTGAATTAAAATCCTCTACTTCCTCATTTACCATACTTTCAAGTTCTTTTTCATCATACTGTTTCTCATCAAAATCTTCTGCGTACACAGCCAGTATGCTTTCATCTGCATTTATTCTAATGAATTCGCCCTTATATTCGGTCGAATATGTATTAGATTTTTTTGAGCATCCCGATACTGCCAATACAACGATTACCAGCATTGCTGCCGTAACAACATGCATTTTTTTACTCATAATCAGCCTCCATTTTTAATTAATCCATAGTATTATACTCTAACGAATGGATAATTTCAAGGGATTTAAAACTTTTGTCCACATACAGGTCCATATATTTCTTCATCACATTTTCCAATTCACGCTGGACCTTTTCACTTACCCTGAACGTATAGAGTTTTTCTACTTCCTTTGTGATAATAAACTGCATTGCATATATTGCCGACGTTTCTATTTCCATATTTCCATTTACCCTGTGACTGCACTCATCACAAAGCATCCCGCCCTTTTGTATGTTCACCACATGCAGATTTTCTTCACTTCCACAGTTAATACACTGAAACATTTCCGGATATTCACCGTTAAACACCATGATTTTCAACTCAAATATGACTCTTACCAGTCTGTTGGGAATATTGTTATTCATCAACGCCCTTAACGACTGATACAGCAATTTTAAAATATTTTTACCGTCTAAATTTTCTCTGGTAAAATAATCCGCAAGCTCAAGAAAATAAAATCCATAATAGGTTGCTTCAAGATCCTGCGAAATTTCCATAAAATAATTTGTTATATTTATGGAGTTTACTGAATTTGAGTTTCTTCCCTGATATATCTCAAACGTTCCAAATGAAAATGGTCTGCTTCCTGCCATAAGCATACTTTTAGGTCGCCTTGCCCCCTTCGCAAATGCGCTTATTTTCCCCTTTTCTTTTGACAGTATGGTAATTCTTGTATCATATTCTCCAACAGGCATGGCTGATATAACCATGCCTGTAACTGTAATATTATTATCAAATGTCATCTTTATTCATCCTGCTGGTTAAATCCAAAGTTTTTCAGATAGAAATCACTATCACGCCATTCCTTCTTAACCTTTACCCACAGCTTTAAGTTGACCTGACACTCCACCTGCTGCTCAATCTCGTAACGTGCCGCACTTCCTATTTTCTTTAACATGCTGCCCTGTTTACCTATTATTATTCCTTTGTGTGAATCACGCTCACATACAATCGTAGCATCGATATCAACAATTTTTCCGTTAGGTCTGAAATGCATTCTGTCAATTGAAACTGCTATTCCGTGCGGAATCTCATCATTAAGACATTTTAATGCTTTCTCTCTTATAAGCTCTGCCGCAATCTGTCTCATAGGCTGGTCAGTAACAGTATCTTCGTCAAAATACTGTGGTCCGTATGGCAGGTATTTAAATATCATTTCAATTACTTCATCACAATTGCTGCCTTTTGCCGCAGAAACCGGTATTATCTCTGCAAAGTCATGTATCTTTCTGTAATTATCAATGAATTTCAATATCTCTGTTTTATCTTTCAGGGTATCTATTTTATTTATTACAAGAATTACCGGAGTTTTTATATTTTTAAGCTGTTTTGCAATATGCTGTTCACCTGCACCTATATAATCCGTCGGTTCGACAAGCCACACTACGACATCAACTTCATTCAGGGTTTTCTCAGCCACATTTACCATATATTCACCCAGTTTGTTTTTTGCCTTGTGAATTCCCGGTGTATCGAGAAATACAATCTGCCCGTCATCACACGTATAAACTGTCTTGATTTTATACCTTGTTGTCTGTGGTTTATTTGATGTTATCGCTATTTTCTGTCCGATAAGTCTGTTCATCAGTGTAGACTTTCCTACATTCGGTCTGCCGATTAATGATACAAATCCTGATTTATAATTTTCTTTCATCTTTGTCCTTTCACATCATTCAAACAAATCTACTGTGTTTTTGAATAATTCTTTTGCTTTTTCTATATTGTCCTCATTTCCAAGCACACATATATTGTCCTGTTTTAATACTGCTTTTATCATATCCGCATGTTTTCTTATATCATTTACATCCGTATCAAGCACCTGCCTGCGTTCCTTTCTCAAGTCCTCTTCAGTAAGTTCGGAAATATAAGCTCCCATAGAACGTGCTCCGTCTGTTCTCGGAGTAAGAGGTGTATCCATTGAACTTATGGTTCCTATTATGAATTTTGTCATATCTCTTTCACTTACTTCAAACTCTTCAAGATATTTGGGAATACTCTCAAAAACATCATTTGTCTCTTTTATTTTAGGATCCCTGTATGATGTAAAATAGCAGTCACCGCTTCTGTTAAATCCTGAACCGGCTCCATATGCACCACCGTTTACCCTGACATTATTCCACAGATACTCGTAGTTTAAAATGGTTCTTAATACCTTAAGCGAACCGTCATACTCATAGCCTTCTTTTATAAAGTTGCCTGCTCTCGTAACATACTGAATCTGTGCCGATGTTTTAAATCCTTCATTTTTCTTTACAGGTGTGATTTTTCCTGCATCCGCCGTAACAGAGACTTCCGGAAGCTGTTCCGCAAATTTTCCTATACAGCCTTTTAACATCTCAAGTCCTGCCCTGTCAGATGTATAACTTATAAACATCTTATCTTTATTAAACACAGCTTTTGCCACCTCTGACAATTCATACATAATCTTTTCTTTTTCTGAATCATAATTCTTAACCCAGCCCTCCACTGTTTTGTAGAAACTTATGCCTTTCATCTCTTCTGAAACAGCTGCTGACTCTGAATAGTACGACAAATTACGGAGCAGCGCCGTTGAATCGCCAAAATGTGTCATGCTCATCTGCATTTTTGATTTAAGCTCTGAGAGAATTTCAAAAAGTCTCTTTTCATCCCTGAATTTGGTTGTATTAATTATCTCAGGGATAATATCCATGGCAAAATCTATTTTATCGTCAAAAACCTTAGCCCCTATTGATGTATATATTTTATATTTTTCAGGATTCTTTGCACTTGTATATACCGCGGCATCTACAAATATTCCGCCTGAATTCATATTTATTTCATTTACAAGCTCTGAATATGAATATTTATCTGTATTCATAAATCCGAGGACTGCTTTTAAAAGTCCCAAGTACGGATAATATTTGCAAGGTACACCTGTAACGTCAAACGCTATATTCAAATATCCTATTCCGTTTGTAAAAATGTCATGATATATCACTTTTACTCCATTTACATCGATTTTCTCATTTTTAAACGGTTTTATTTCATCAGATATATCTTTTATTTTTAACAACGGAATTTTTTCAAGCTCCTCTGCCGGAGACGGCTCATTTTTGTATTCCTCAAGATGCTTTGTAAATTCTACCATTCCGGTTATTTCTTCATCTGTAAGGCTGTCTTTATATTTCTGTAACGTTTCTTTCAGATTTTCATCATGTTCCGTAGTCATTCCACGTTTTGGATTTGCAACAACAATCGATGCATGGGTATTATTTATAAAGTATTTTCTCACAAGCTCCTCAAAATATCCTGTATCAATTTTCTTTCTAAGCTGCTCAAAAACCTCATTTTCTTCTAAATGTATAAACGGTCTGTTTTCATCATAAATCCAGCTGTCAAGAACCTGAAAGCTTAACATGAGTCCCTTCGGGTATGAACCGAAATCTGATTCCCTGTATTGGAATTCATAATAATTGAGTGCGGCAAGAAGAGAGTTTCTGTCTATTCCCTTATCTGCAAGTTCTGTTAATGTAGTCATTATAGTCTGTACAAACTCTTCTTTTCTGTCAGCCCCCGCATTTTTAGCTATTATTGAGAAATACGGCTGATATATCCAGTTATTATATTTTCCGTCTATGTCCTTACCTATACCCTTATCAAGCAATGCCTGTTTCACAGGTGCTCCCGGCATAGATACAAGTGCGTATTCAAGCACCTGAAAAGCCACATACAATTCCTTATCTGTTATCTTACCTACGACATTGTTGTATGATAAGTATGAATTATCCTCTATACTCTCACCGGCTGCCACCGGGTAATCTATCTCCACATTTTTGACACTGTCAAATGCCGCCTGCTCTTTTATCTCTGAATCAATATCCTCTTTTTCAAATGCACTAAGATATTCTTCATCCATCCATTTTAATTTTTCCGCCATATCCATGTCACCGTATAAATATATATAGCTGTTTGACGGATGATAATATTTTTTATGAAAATCTTTAAATTCCTCATAACTGAGTTCCGGTATCACATCCGGATCCCCGCCTGATTCATATTTATACCCATTATCAGGAAACAGTGAGCTCATTATCTCCCTCTCCACTACTTCATCAGGTGAAGAAAATGCTCCCTTCATTTCGTTATAAACTACACCGTTATATTTTAGCTCTCCGTCTTTGTCAGGCAGTTCATATGTCCATCCTTCCTGTCTGAAAATCTCTTCTCTTTCATATATTTTCGGATAAAACACCGCATCCATATATACATCCATCAGATTCTGGAAATCTTTGTCATTTTCACTTGCTATAGGAAAAATTGTCTTGTCCGGAAATGTCATAGCATTTAAAAATGTATTTAATGATCCCTTTGCAAGTTCAATAAAAGGATCCTTCACAGGAAATTTTCTTGAACCGCACAACACACTGTGTTCCATAATATGTGGTACTCCGGTACTGTTCGTAACCGGTGTCCTGAATCCTATAAGAAATGTTTTGTTTTTATCATCATTTTCAATAAGAACGACTTTTGCACCTGTTTTTATATGTTCTAATAAGTATCCCTCTGAATTTATATCAGTTAATTCTTTTTTCTGTATTAACTTATAACTCTTTACATCACTAATCTGCATATAATTTCCTTTCCGCCTTTTAATAAATTTGACTATCGTATATATAATACCATATTTTTTTCATTTCATACAACTAGCAGTTATCTAAAACTTGACTTTATAATAAAAAAGTATTATCTTTTGAAGTATAAAACTAGGAGGATTTAATAATGAATTTTGCAATTATTTCTGATACTACATGTGATTTACCTGCTGAATACAACAGCGAAAACCACATTGATATCATCCCTTTATACTACAGCATTGATGGCGTTGTATACGGTGATGATAAACAATTAGAGCCTACAGAATTCTATTCTATAATGCGTGGCGGTTCAATGCCTACAACAATGGCATCTAATCCTGATACTACCGAGAAAATTTATCGAAAGCATCTCGATAACGGCGAGGATATTCTTGTTATAGCCTTCAGTTCTGCCTTAAGCAGCAGTTATAATACATACTGTATGGTGGCAAACCAGTTAAAAGATGAATATCCTGACAGAAAAATCATTGTAGTTGATTCACTTTGTGCTTCCATGGGTGAGGGATTATTTGTTTACAAAGCTGTAACCCTTAGAACTCATGGAAAGTCTATCGATGAAACTGCCAAATGGCTTGAAGAAAACAAGAAGCACTTATGCCATCAGTTTACAGTTGATAACCTTTTTCATCTGCACAGAGGCGGACGTGTATCAAAAACAGTAGCCATACTCGGCACAATGATAAATGTAAAACCCGTACTTCATGTAGATGATGAAGGAAGACTGACACCACTTAATAATGTCCGCGGCAGAAAAAAATCCTTAAATGCTCTTGTTGACAATATGATAAAACTCATAGACGGATATGACAACGATATGATAATGATAGGACATGGTGACTGTGAGTCTGATGCTTTGTATGTTAAGGAACAGGTTGAGAAAAAAACAGGCCTCAAAAACTTCATGATTAACTATATCTGTCCTACTATAGGCACACACTCAGGGCCTGATACTATCGCTTTATTCTTTATGGGTGAAAAAAGGTAAACTGATTACAACTTTTAAAGCTTTATCAAAAAACAGACCTAAAATGTTTTTCATTTTTAGGTCTGTTTTTATCTTTTATTTAAAATCTTTTATTTGAAGTACTCTACTCCTGATTCAAATATCTTCATATCCTGTTCACCTGTAATATTCACGGCAACACTGCGTCCCTTACGTTCAACATGTGCCATTTTTCCAAGGCATCTGCCGTCCGGACTTGTTATACCCTCGATAGCGGCATAAGAACCATTTACATTCCATTCTTCATCCATGGTTGGTCTTCCCTTTTCATCTACATACTGAGTTGCAACCTGCCCATTCTTAAAGAGTTCTTTAATCCACTCATCATTGGCAACAAATCTACCTTCACCATGTGATGCTGCATTTACATATGTCTTTCCAAGTTCAGCTTTCATAAGCCATGGTGACTTATTTGTAACTACCTGGGTATATACCATCTTAGACACATGTCTGTTTATAGTATTATAAGTCAATGTAGGTGAATTTTCACCCTGACCTGTAATCTGTCCGTTTGGAACGAGTCCGAGCTTAATAAGTGCCTGGAATCCGTTACATATACCGAGTGCAAGTCCGTCTCTTTCATTAAGCAGTTTGCTTACAGCCTCTTTAAGCTTTTCATTTCTAAACGCTGTAGCAAAGAATTTAGCAGAACCGTCCGGCTCATCACCTGCACTGAATCCACCAGGGAACATTATAATCTGTGCCTGATTTATTCCTTCCTCGAATACTTTCACTGAATCACGTATATCCTCAGCTGTAAGATTCTTAAATACTTTTGTTATTACATTTGCACCTGCTGCTTCAAAAGCTTTTGCAGAATCATACTCACAGTTTGTTCCAGGAAATACCGGAATGAATACTGTAGGTTTTGCAACTTTATTTTTGCAAACATATATATCACCTGCTCTGTAAAGCGGTGTTTCAAGAGTTTCTTTATCTTCTGTTGCTCTTGTAGGGAATACCTTTTCAAGAGTTGCAGACCATTTTTCTATAGCCTCATCAACACTAATACTTACATCAGCAAACTTAAACTCTGCCTTTTCAGTAATTTCACCGATAACTGTTCCTGTCTCACCGATGGCCTCCACATCATCTGCAGATATTTCCGCAACAATGTTTCCGATACCTTTTTCAAATAATTTGTCAGCACTCACTGTATCTGCGTCGATTGCAACACCGAGTTTATTACCAAATGCCATTTTTGATACTGCTGCAACGATACCTTTTGCATCCACGACATATGCAGATTTTATTATGCCCTTGCCTATAAGTTCATGAATCTTATCATACAGATTTTTTATCTGCTCATAATCCGGAAGATCATATTCATCTCTCTTAATTTCAAATAATGCGATTTTATTTCCTGCTTTCTTAAATTCAGGAGAAATAACTTCATTTTCTTTAGCAACATCCACGGCAAATGAAACAAGCGTCGGTGGTACATCTATATCATTAAATGTACCTGACATACTGTCTTTTCCACCTATTGAAGGCAATCCAAAGCCAAGCTGTGCATCATATGCACCGAGAAGTGAAGCAAATGGCTGGCTCCAACGGCTCTTGTCCTCTGTCATTCTTCTGAAGTATTCCTGGAATGTAAATCTTATCTTCTTGTAATCTCCACCTGCTGCAACAATTTTTGCAACTGATTCTACTACAGCATATATAGAACCATGATATGGGCTCCAGCTTGAAAGATAAGGATCAAATCCATAACTCATCATTGTTACGGTATCACATTTTCCTTTTAGTACAGGAAGTTTTGCTACCATAGTCTGTGTTTCGGTAAGCTGGTATTTTCCACCATATGGCATAAATACTGTTCCCGCACCGATAGATGAATCAAATCTCTCAACGAGACCCTTCTGTGAACAAACATTTAAGTCACCGAGTAAATCAAGCCATCCCTTTTTAACATCTATAACTTTCTTTGTATCAAAATATTTTATATCCTCTTCAGGCATATCTACTTTAACATCTGTTTCCTGATGTGCACCATTTGTATCAAGAAAAGCTCTTGATATATTAACTATATCTTTGCCTCTCCAATTTAAAACAAGACGTGGCTCCTCTGTAACAACTGCCACTTCTGTAGCCTCAAGGTTCTCCTCATTAGCATATTTAAGGAACTCTGCAACATCTTTAGGATCAATAACTACAGCCATTCTCTCCTGTGATTCTGATATGGCAATCTCTGTTCCATCAAGTCCTGCATATTTCTTAGGCACTTTATCAAGATTAACCTTAAGTCCGTCTGCAAGCTCACCTATTGCAACTGATACACCACCTGCACCGAAGTCATTACATTTCTTAATAAGATGGCTGACTTCCGGTCTTCTAAAGAGTCTCTGTAATTTTCTCTCTGTAGGTGCATTACCTTTCTGTACCTCAGCTCCACATGTCTCTATAGATTTTTCTGTATGAACTTTAGATGAACCTGTTGCTCCGCCGCAACCGTCTCTTCCTGTTCTTCCACCTAAAAGTATAATAATATCTCCCGGATCTGAATTTTCACGGATAACTGCTGAACGTGGTGCTGCTGCTATAACTGCTCCGATTTCCATTCTCTTTGCAACATAGTCAGGGTGATATATCTCCTTTACAAGTCCTGTTGCAAGTCCGATCTGGTTACCATATGAACTGTAACCATTTGCTGCTCCTCTGACAAGTTTTTTCTGTGGAAGTTTTCCCGGCATGGTTTCACTCATTGATTTTGTAGGATCTGCTGCTCCTGTAACACGCATTGCCTGATATACATAAGTACGTCCTGACAACGGATCTCTTATTGCTCCACCAAGACATGTTGCTGCTCCACCGAACGGCTCTATTTCTGTAGGATGGTTATGTGTTTCGTTTTTAAAGTTTACAAGCCACTCCTCTGTGACAACACCTTTTCCGTCCTCCTTGTCTATTTCAACCGGAACAACTATACTACATGCATTTATCTCATCAGATTCCTCCTGATCAGCAAGTTTTCCTTCTTTTTTCAACTTTCTCATTGCAAGAAGTGCTAAGTCCATAAGACATACAAACTTGTCATCTCTGCCCTTAAATATAACCTCTCTGTCTTTAACATATCTCTCATATGTTTTTAGTATAGGTGTTTTATAATATCCGTCTTCAAACTCTATATCTTTAAGTTCTGTATTAAAAGTCGTATGACGGCAGTGGTCTGACCAATATGTATCAAGAACCCTTATCTCTGTCATTGACGGATCTCTTTTTTCTTCTTTATTGAAATAATTCTGTATGTGCTTAAAATCATTAAAAGTCATTGCAAGATTCAAAGACTCATATAACTCTCTTAATTTATCCTCAGCAAAATCCTTGAAACCATCAAATATAATCACATCATCCGGCTCTTTAAATTCTGTAACAAGTGTAGTCGGTTTTTCTAATCCGGTCTCCCTTGAATCTACCGGATTGATGCTGAATGATTTAATATTTTCAAATTCTTCATCTGTAATATTACCTTCTATAACATATGTTGTAGCTGATTTTATTACCGGCTCCTCATTTTCGTTTAAAAATTTTATACACTGCTCTGCTGAATCTGCTCTCTGATCAAACTGTCCAGGAAGAAATTCCACACTGAACACTCTGTCATTCTTCTGATCATATGGAAAACTTTCCTCATAAACATTATCTACAGGCGGCTCTGAAAATACACTTTTCAATGCCTCTTTATAAGTTTCTTCTGAAACATTTTCTACATCATATCTGACAAGCTGTCTTAAACCTGTAACACTTTTTATTCCAAGATAGCTTGAAATCTCATGCTTCATTTCCTTTGCTTTTACAGCATAAGGCTCTTTCTTTTCAACATATACTCTTCTTACACTACTCATAAGTAACCTCCACAAGTTAATAATTACTAATAATTATAGCATATTACTTTCTTTTTTCCATAACAAATTATAAATATTTCCAGAATCTCCTTATTTCCGACTCAATATTGCCGGAATTTACTACTTTAATGTCATCCCATTCCCTCGGATAAAGTGAAAAATAGCTCTCCTCAAGAAACCGGTCATCCAACAGTCCAATAACTCCATAATCATCATCTGTTCTTATGACTCTTCCGGCCGCCTGAAGCACTTTATTTATTCCCGGATATCTGTACGCATAATCAAAACCGTTATTTCCATGTTTTTCATAATATACCTTTAAAATATTTTTTTCTACACATATCTGTGGCAATCCTGTGCCGACAATGATGCTTCCTATCAGTCTCTCATTCTTAAGGTCAATTCCCTCTGAAAATATTCCACCAAGCACACACATCCCTATGAGTGTGATTTCATTATTTTCACTGAAATTATTTAAAAATTCTTCTCTCTGTTTCTCATTCATATTGCCGGTTTGAAGAACATACCTGAATCCGTCTATATCTGATAATGGTTCCAAAACATTATATACACTATCCATTAATCCGTAGGACGGAAAAAACACCATGTAATTTCCTTTGCATATCTTAGCCGTATTTCTGATGTATTCCGCTATTTTCTGGTATTCGGTTATATTTCTTTTTTTATAACGGCTGCTTACATCATTTGCAATATATATAACACGCTTGTTTTTATCAAATGGCGAATTTACATATATGGCATAATCATTTAACTTTCCACTTAGCAATTCTTTATAATAATTTACCGGAAGCAGTGTAGCTGAAAAAAATACTGTACTGTTACACTGTTCCATACATGAACTTATATTACCTGACGGATTAACACAGAACAGTCTTATCATAAATCCGTTTTCTTCTGTATTCTGTACATAAATAACATACTTATCATCTACAAGCTCTGATATATTCAAAAAATTAATTATATCAAAATAAAATTCCAGAACAACATCACGGTATTCAAATTCCTTAAAATCCTCAAGAAATTTTTTCATGCATCCCTGCAGTCTTAACAGATAACGTATCAGTTCGTCAGCATCATATTTCTCAACATACTCTTCATCTCCACATTCATGTTTGTATTCAAGCATGACACTGTTACATTTTGTCAGTGCATTAGTCACAGCTTTACTTTTATTTTTTACAATTTTTCTTATTTTAAGAAAATCATCCTTAAACAGTGCGGCACTGTACATTTCTCTGGCTCTCTCAACAAGATTATGTGCTTCATCCACCAGAACAATGTACTCACCCTTTGCACCGTCCGAAAAATATCGTTTCAGTCTCACAGTCGGATCATAAACATAATTATAATCGCATATAATGCCATCGCACCAGTTTGTGCAGTCAAGATTCATCTCAAAAGGACATACATTATGTTTCTCCGCATATCTTAATATCACATCTCTTGTTATTTCTTTTTCATTGCTGATAATATCAAATACGGCATCATTAATTCTGTCAAAATGCCCCTTAGCCCGTTCACATTTATCCGGATTACATTCCGGTTTATCCAGAATACATATCTTTTCTTTTGCCGTTATCGTAACATTACTAAAATAGAGTCCTTTTTCCCTTAGTAAACTAAATGCCTCTTCCGCCACAGTTCTCGTTATTGTCTTGGCAGTGAGATAGAATATTTTGTCCCCCTTATTCTCACCAACTGCCCTGACCGCCGAAAATATCACAGACATGGTTTTTCCTACACCCGTAGGCGCCTGAATATATATATCCTTCCTCTTACGCATTGTCTTAAATGCAGATACAACGATTTCTCTCTGCCCTGACCTGTAATTAAATGGAAATTCCAGATTCTCAATAGACTGTTGCCTCTTTAATGTGTTTTCATACAACATTTCAACCCATCTGCTGTAACTTAATATAAGATTTGCAAACCACTCTTTTAATTTTCTGTATTTAAACCGTTCTTTAAAACGTTTTATCTCTTCCGTATCAAGATTGCAGTAGGTAAGCTGAACACCGATACTGTTTAAATCATTTTGCTCAGCATAAATATATGCATAGCACATAGCCTGTGCCATATGAACCTTTATAGGTTCCTTTAATCTTGTTATATCCAAATACATTCCTTTAATTTCATCTATAATAATTCTTTTATCTCTTTTTATAATACCATCGGCTCTTCCCTCAACCGTAATTGTAAAATCTCCTATACCGACTGTTATCTTAAGCGGCACTTCAGGTGTATAATCCGTGCCCATTCTTCCCTGAATCTTACGGTGTATGCGGCTTCCCTCCTGCATGGCTTCCCGCTCTCCGAGCGTTGCCCGTCTGTTATCTATATCTCCTGACCTGAATACAAATTCAACAAGATTTCTGACTGAAATTTTCAGATTATTGTTTACAAATTTCTCCATGACTGCATATCTTTCCTTCAGATAAATAATTTAAAATGTTTTTTTATATGATAACCTTAGCTGTTTATTTTGTCAAACTCAGTCATGTACTTTCTATACCTCAAAGGAACATTAGTTTTTTGCAGTTTTTCATTTGTTCTTGATTCTATCGCTATTGTCTCAAAAAAAACTTTCCACATGTTCTGATAATACTCCTCACTTCCTTTAACTGCTATCCTATCCTCCACATTCTCTAACGTAATATCACTAAAAATACAATAATCCATATTTTTCTTATGAATTGCCGTTTTGTTCCTTTTTATATCCTTTATAATAAAGTTCTCATTAGGAAGCCTGTCTCCAAAATGCTGCCCCAATAATTCAATTATATCATTTTTCGGTTCTATATCTGCCTGAAGCCATCCGTCACCTCTGTCATAAAATCGTAAAAATCCCCTGAAATGATCATATTCCTTACCAACTCTTACAACTATTTTCATCATATCTGATACTTCCGGTATCGCCAGACACTCTGTAACACTTCTGCCGATTTTATATCCATACTTCAGAAATCTGAATATAAGATCAGCTTTACATTCTTTACTTGAGATTGCTGTCATATATACATTTTTATATGCCAGTGATGATATCTTTTTCCTGATGCTTTTCGCAACTTTTATAGCATTTTCCATATTTTTTTCAACATAAATATACTCCATAAATAATTCCATATTATAATTTCCAGCACATGAAAGAATAATATTGTCTCCTTTATTTTCATTCATATGCACCCATGCATCGTATACTCCTGAAAGAATTCCGTCAAATGAATCCTCACAAATAATAACTTTTTTATTCATTCTTTCACCCCACATTTTCTCTCTTAAACACTTCATCATCAAACAATGATAACTGATGATACTTAACATCATTTTCCTCTATAAATCTCGTCTTATCCCTGTCCTCACCTACAAGCTGCCTTGTAATATAATTTTCCTCCATTCTCGTACTGTATAACATTTTTCCGGAACAGGTTATAAAATACAGTGCTCTTTTTAATACCACCCCCATCTTGCGTATGTCGTCAAATCCCAATGCACTATGCTTCCGCGCCTTACATATTCTCTCTGCTGATGTCGGTCCTATTCCCGGTACACGTAACAGTGCATAATAATCCGCCCTGTTAATTTCCACAGGAAACCTGTCAAGATGCCTGACTGCCCAATCACACTTAGGATCCAGAAAAACATTAAAATTCGGCTGCGTTTCTGACAGAATCTCAGTAGCATCAAATCCGTAAAACCTCAACATAAAATCTGCCTGATATAATCTGTGTTCCCTTAACTTTGGCGGTTTTGTATCAACTGCCGGCAGATTACTGTCCTCATTTACCGGAACATACGCAGAATAAAACACCCTTTTTAGCTGAAAATTTCTGTAAAGTGCCTGCGCCACAGATACAAGCTGAAAGTCATTCTCTGCCGTTGCGCCAACTATCATCTGGGTACTCTGACCTGCTGGTACAAACTCAGGTGCATTTTTGTATATTGCTACTTCATTTTTACTCTCATTAATTTTTCCCTGAATCATTCTCATCGGTGTAAGAATATTCTCTCTGGTTTTATTCGGTGCAAGTTTCTTTAATCCTTCAGATGTTGGAAGTTCAAGATTAACACTCATTCTGTCAACAATATATCCGGTTCTGCTAATCAGCTCTTTCGATGCTCCCGGTATTCCTTTTACATGAACATATCCGTTAAATCCGTATTTGTATCTTAACAGGCGAATTGTTTCATATATCAGTTCCATTGTATAATCAGGATTTTTAATAATGCCTGAGCTTAAAAATAATCCCTCAATATAATTTCTCCGGTAAAATTCCATAGTCAGTCTGCATATTTCTTCCGGTGAAAATGCTGCTCTCTCAATGTCGTTTGACTTTCTGTTCTGACAATATTTACAGTCATAAATACAATAATTTGTCAACAAAATCTTAAGAAGTGACACGCATCTGCCATCAGCAGAAAATGTATGACATATTCCGCATGAAACCGCATTTCCCATTGTCTTTCCGTTTCCATTTCTGGATGTGCCGCTTGATGTACAGGCTACATCATACTTAGCCGCATCTGTAAGTATTCTAAGTTTTTCCATCAGATTATCCATTATATACCGCCGCCTTATTCGAATGTATGTTCTGTTTATTTATTTTATCCCATCATCCGATATATGTCAAGTTTTTTCGAACGTATGTTTTTTAGTGTGCCTTTCATATTATGTTAGGCTAGTCCCCGCAATAACTTTTGAAACCTAAACCTAAAACCATATATAAACCAAATTGCCCTTAAAGCAAAAATACCGGCTGCCATAAGCCGGGCTTAAGCCTGACCATTGACAGCCGGTATCTGTTAATAACACCGGATATTCTCCACTATACTATTAATTATTGACAGTCTGTGTCTCCATTTTAGTCACAATTTCAGTACTGTTCTCCGTACTACTGTCCTCTGTATTACTATCCACGCTGATTTCATCATATTCTTGTGAACCCAGCCATTCTATAGACGGATAATACATAAATTCAACTTTTCCAAGCAGGGCATCCCTTTTCACATATGTGTGCACCCATTTTCTCGCATCATTTGAATAATTTCTGTTGTCTCCAAGGAAGAAATAACAGTCTTCCGGCACCTCAAACTCGTAAGGGCCGGTAGAATCAAACCATTCCTCTTTGAGATATTTCTCATCAAGCTGAATTGTTTCACTGTCTGTTGTCTCTATGGTGACAGTGGCATCATCTATTATTACTTTTTCTCCCGGAAGACCGATAAGTCGCTTAACATAATTTTCTTCAGGAGAATCAGGTGCCTTGAATATAACTATATCAAATCGTTTAGGATCTGAAAATTTATATGCAAGTCTGCTTCCTACTATTCTGCTTCCCGTCGGAATCGTATTTTCCATCGAACCTGTCGGAACCTTTGCATTTACTATAACAAAATGTGTAAGAATAAAAGCTACAACAAATGCTATTATTAATATTTTAATCCAACTTAACACTTCTTTAAAAAGATTAAATTCCTCTACCGGTTTTTCATCTTTCTCCTCTTTTACATCCTTTATCTCTTCCTCGCCCATATCTGACCTCCATTCTGAAACGTTTAGCTTTTACAATGATGTAACAGTCTCTATTGCTGTTTCAATATAATTATTCTTAACATCATCAAACTTACCCTCATCTGCCTTCTGTGCCATTTCAGGAACAATAGGTATTTTTCCAAGAACCTTAAGTCCAAGTTCTGCAGCCGTGTCATCAATTTTACTCTCTCCGAACACAGAAATCTTCCTGCCACAGTCAGGACATTCAAGATAACTGTAATTTTCAACTACACCCAGAACCGGAATACTCATCTGCTGTGCCATGTTATAAGCCTTCTTAACTATAAGTTTTACAAGATCCTGCGGTGATGTAACTATAACTATTCCATCTACAGGAATTGACTGAAATACCGTAAGCGGAACATCTCCTGTTCCCGGCGGCATATCTATAAGGAGATAATCAAGTTCTCCCCACACTACATCTGTCCAGAACTGTTTGACAGCCCCACCGATAACAGGACCTCTCCATATAACAGGATCCTCCTCATTATCTATCAGTACATTTACTGATATTATCTTTATTCCACCGGATGTCTCAACCGGAAAAATACCTTTATCATCACCAAATGTTTTACCTTTTATTCCAAACATTTTAGGTATGGACGGACCTGTTATATCAGCATCCATTATTCCTACTTTATATCCTTTACGTGCAAGCTCAGATGCAATCGATGAGGTCACAAACGACTTACCGACACCACCCTTTCCGCTTACTATTCCTATAACTTTTTTTACATTACTTCTTTCATTTAATTTTTCATATGTTATTGCCTGTGCTTTATGTGCACAATTTTCGCAGCTTGACTCACTGCATGCTGTGTTTCCACATTGTTTCTCTGACATGATATTTCCTCCAATTTTTATTTTACTTCATATACATTATCAGGTATTACCTCTGCTCCCGGCTCCATCTCACCGTTAGACTGTTTTTCTCCGTCAGTGAATATAATAAGCGGAGCTGACCAATCCTCGTCAAATGTATAACTGTATTTTCCATCACCTTCTGATTTCATTTCCACGCCCGGCCATTCTGCATTGTTTTTGACCTGGGATGATGATGTTTCATCATATACGTATGCATATACCGTGTCTTTCCATGAATCCGGCTTAGTAAAATATACCACTGTTCCCTTCTTTGTTCCACTCTTTTTTGTAAATACATACGTCATAACCGTAGTATTTCCGTCATCTGACGTACCCTCAAGTGTAAGATTAACCGTATCTCCCGATTCAAGATCCTTACCTATGGTAATCTTATCTCCATCTTTATATGTCTTAGCAGCTCCGTTTCCGAGAGTGTATTCGGCACTCTTTACATTTTCTGCATTAAGTGTGACCTCTATACTGTCATCTTCAAAGTTCATAAGGGTATCATCATCAACTTTAACTACAGGGATGGTTCCAAGCTCAACATAATTATCATTATATAATACTACAGCACTCTTACCTGTAAGTTTTGCAGAAATCTTTCCGCCCTCAACTGTATACTCTGTCTCCTTATCTACCCTGTCACAATATTTTCCGTCTGCAAGAGCCGTGTCAAATGACACCTCTGCGTCATCTTTTCCTATATTAACCATCACGATTCCCTTATCTCCTCTTTCGATACAGATAACGGAATTGTTGTCATCCGGATTAAATATATTTTCTTTTTCGCCGACCATTGCATTTCTAAAATGATTTGCAGCAGATACTACAGAATTTTTGTATACATAATCTCCTGCCGCACCTATTCTGTTCATAGCACCCCACTTATTTTCCTTTGTTGCACCATATGGTCTTGCAAAGAACAGAGGTGTACCCTTCTCTCTTGCCGTTATGACCGCCCATGCAAGGCTTATATCTTCATTACTGTAATTATATGTATTGTCATCTCCGGTATAATTATCATGTGATTCAACCCATGTAACTACGTTTGGTTCAGCATCATCAATATCAAAATCTTCCACGTCTGCTGCCGGAAATTCTCCCATATTCATGTCAAGTCTGATAATACTTCCATATACACTTGCCGTTGTTGCACCTATCTTTTTAATATAATCAGCAATTCTTTCATTTTCTCCCTGAAGTACCTCGCCATAATTAAACATTCTGTCAGCATCTTTCACTTCAGTTAATACTCTGTCCCAGAAATTATTTTCAAGGCTTTCATCATCCTTCGGATCATCCTCAAGTCCTATATGCTTTGCCGTGTCATACCTGAAACCGTCAGCACCGTCCTCTATACATTTATTTAAGAACTTTATAAAATAATCCTGAAAATCCGGATTTTCCGTATTTACATCAGGCAGACCTCCGACTCCCTGCAGTGTACACTGGTATCTGTCTCCGTAGTTTGATATTTCTGTCATCCCTTTTGAATGATACAACTTATCTTTTCCGCCTACAGCCTTAATAAAGTCATCTGATACCTCGTCTGTGGCAGTAGTCGTATGATTCGGCACTACATCAACTATTACTTTGATTCCATAACTCTCTGCAACACTGCACATTTTCTTAAATTCTTCTTCTGTTCCAAGCTGGTAGTTACCTATGGTCCAGTCTGTAGGCTGATAAATGTAACTCCATTTCCCATCACCGAACAACTGCATTCCTGCATTACCGCCATCATAAACTGCATTTATTGGCGAAGTCTGTATAGACGAATAACCTGCTGCCGCTATATCCTCCATGCTCTCTCTTATAGTATTAAATGACCAGCAGAAGCACTGTAATATGGCACCATCTTTGACATTCTCCGTAAGTCCGTAATCTTTCACGGTTTTCTTTTCTTCTGCAACGGTCTGTTTCTGTTCCCCGGCTTTATTTCCACATCCGGTAAATCCTGCCACAGATGACGCTGCCATAACTGCTGCCATTCCAAAAGCAGCAAAACGTTTCTTATTCATTAAAGCTTCCTCCTATTTCACAACAAATTTGTTTACACATTTTACTGCCGTACTTCCATCTGAATCTTTTACATATACATATAATTTATATGTGCCTGATTTCTTTATCTTCCAGTCAGCAGTCTTTGAACTTGCATATTTGCTTATGGCAACTGTCTTACCATTAAGTTTATATACAAATTTATATTTTAACTTACCATATCCTCCTGTTGCCTTAACAGTAAGTCCGACTCTGTCATTCTTTTTAACCTTACCGGACTTTTTGCTGATCTTAAATGAAGATATGCTGATTTTTCTTTTAGCCACCTTATAATTGCTGATAGTCTTTTTAGCTGTCTTTCCCTCAGAATCTTTTACATATACATATAATGTATATTTTCCTGAATGAGGTGCTTTCCACTTTACAGATGCTTTATCGCTATAACCACCTAATTTTGTAACTTTTCCATTATATTTATATGCAAACCTGTATGTATACTTTTCGGTTCCGCCCTCTGCTGCTGCACTGAAAGTTGTACTCTGTCCTGTTTTTATCTTTCCGCTTGCTTTGCCTGTCTTAAATGTCTTTACCTTAAGGGCAGCAGTTTCCGGTTCCTCCGGATCATCTGTCGGTTCTTCATCCGGCACTTCATTGTATACCTCAAATCCGCTTATTACAGCCTTTGATATATTGCCTTCTGAATCCTTTACTTCCACGCAAATGTCATACTTGCCGGTTTTATCAAAATCAACTGAAACAGAATTTTCTGTACTGAAATCCGCTAATTCTACTTCACTGTTATCTTTCGTATAATAGAATCTGTATTGAATCTCTGAATCTGTTGTACTCTGTGCGTTTGCCGTGAATTTTACCTTACCGCCCACAAGCACTCCATTCTCACTTGCATCACTTGTAAAACTATATAAATATAACTTACTTTCATTGTCCCCTGCCTGTGGTTCATCTCCCTTTACACTTACCTCGATAGTAGTTTTAACTCCATTGTTGGCCGTTGCATATACATATGTAGTTCCTGTACCGACACCTGATATATTTCCATTTTCATCTACAACTGCTATATTTTTATCTGCTGTTGTCCATGATAACTTCTTATTTGTAGCATTTTCAGGTAAAACATTGCCGGCAACCTTTACATCATCACCCTTATCGATTATTATCTCTGACTGGTCAACATTAACTTCTGAAACATCGATTCTCTCTGCTGTCTCTTCTCTTACCAGTCCGTTTTTATCATAGTATCCGTTAATGGATGCCTTCAAATCCTTTGTCTGATTATTTCCGCCATCATTAAAAATAACGTTTAAATCTTCCATTCCTTCAGGATATGAAATAACATACACATTATCACTGTACTGCTCCATTCTGACTCCCGGCCAGCCGTTATTTTTATAATCGTCTTTCCAGATATAGCAGTTTATGCTGCTTCCCCATGAATCCGGCTTTTCAAAATACATTACATCACCGTCTATAACCTTACTTTTCACGGTTACAACTGCTGATGCCTCTGTACCATTTACACATGTTGCCGTTATCACTGCGGTTCCCACTGATTTTGCTGAAACCTTACCGTCCTTAACTCTTACAATACCTGAATCGCTTGATTTCCATGTGACATCCTTATTTGCAGCATCTTCAGGTAAAACCTGTGCCACAAATTCAGTTTCATCTCCCACCGTAAGTTCAGCTTCTGTCTTATCAAGTATGACTTTCTCTGCCTGAACCCCTGTCGCCGTAACAGTAACCGTTGTATTGGCAGTTAATCCATTCTGGGTAGTTGCATATATAGTTACTGTTCCTGCCTTTTTAGGTGTAACCTTTCCATCACTGACTGATGCTATGCTGTTATCTGAAGATGTCCATGTAATATTTCTTCCTGTTGCATTTATCGGTGTAACAACGGTCTTAAGTTTTAAAGTCTCACCTATTTCCACTTTATTATCTGTTCCTTCTATAACTATAGAAGTTACAGGATTTTCTCTTATTACTACATCTTTACCGCCTGACAGATATACGCTTTTTCCTGCTACAACTCCCGGTGCAGGGGTAAGCTCTGTATTAAGTACATACACCCTCATATCAGCTTTTTTTGAACACTCAGCCGTAAGTGTATTATTCTTTACATTTTTTACCGAACCTGTTATCGCATCCACATAACGACCGTTAGGTATATTATTAAATGTTGCGTTGCCTGAAATAGTTACCAGTACAAAGCTGTCCGTATTTTCATCTGTATAACGTCTCTTAAATGCCATGCCTGAATATGTAATGTCATTTACAGAATACTGTCCCTTTCTCAATGCAGGGATTTTCGCTCTTAATCTGTTAAGTCTCTGTATATGCAATGACAGCGGATATTCAAGTGTATCCTTCATTTTTCCTGATGCATTAGTATATGCTGCAAAATCTACCGTATCTACATTTCCTTCTATGTAATCGCCAAAATATGCTCTTCCTGAATCTGCAAGCGCAATAAGAGTTCCCTTATCGATTGTCTTTCCCTTCTGAAATTCAACTTCACTTCCATAGTAAATACAAGGTATTCCTCTGAATGTGAACATAAGATCCAGATTTTCAGCCCATGTTGCCTGATCACCGGCAAATCTCTGATCTTCCGGTGCATGGTCAGGAGCATAATCATGTGAATCTACATATACAACATTGTATGTTGCATCATTGTAATACTGATCTGTACTCTTTGCCAGATTAAAAGCACTCTTTGCAGTCTTAAAATTCCAGTGCATAGGAAAATCTATTACATTCAGTCCAGATGCCTGTGAATGGTCAGGTGTATGATAATCATTTCCCTTAAGAAAAGCATTATCACTTACAGGCTGTTCAGATATATTATCCTTATCATTGTCATTATAATGCTGCTCAGCAGAGGCCATATTTGTAATATATGCATCCGGATCATTTTCATCATCTATCCATGCATACTCCTTACTTTCCTTCCATGTATAAAATGGTGTTGAAAGTGCCGGAACCTCTCTGTACCATATCTGCGTATAACGTGTACACACCTCACCGAACATATAGAAGTTTCCTTCCCCCGTAGTTCCGTGTACGTCATTATAAATATCATTTAACTGGGTAATAAATCCTTTATTAAGTGTAAGTCTTGATATATGTCTGACCGTATCCACCCTGAATGCATCAACACCCATCTTTATATACTGTCCGTAAGCTTCCACAAGATACTTATATACTTTTGGATTCTCAGTATTTAAATCAACACAGTCACCCGCAATCTGAGAAATCTGGCATGTATAATCATCCCAGTTAAAATCTCCGTTATGATGATATATGTTGTTTTTGTCATTATCATTTCCATCAAGATTTTTCAGATTATTAAGTCTTGAATAGTACTGGTCTGCCGGCTGCAATGATGCATAATTCTGAGGTATATAATCATAATTCGGAATCATACACTCATCAATATTTGAAGGGTCGGCATCATCGTCCTTCTGAAATATAGGATACAGATTTTCCTCTCCAAAATTACCCGTATGATTAAATACGACATCCTGTATTATTTTCATTCCATGTTCATGAACAGCATCTATAAGATCCTGATATGTACAGTCATCCGACTCATATCTTTTATCCACTTCTTTAAAATTTATGGCATGATATCCATGATAATCATAACCACTGGCATTTTTTACAACCGGAGTTATCCACACGGCAGTAAATCCCAGTGCCTTAATATAATCAAGTTTATCTATTAATCCTTTAAAATCACCACGCCACGGCTCATCACCTTCATTTATGGCTGTTCCGTCCCAACAATATACGTTGTTTGAATTGTCCCCATCATAAAATCTTGTCGTTATGACAAAATATATTGTTTCATCCCTGAAATCATTCAGCAATGCCTGACTGTCCGTATACACCTTTGTGTCGTCAGCATACACATTAATTCCCGTTCCCGCAAAAATAGTCAGAACCATTAATGCAATCAACATTTTCACAAGTTTTTTCACCATTAACCTCCATTTCCAAACCCTTTAGTTTCTAATTTTTTACAACATCGGTGACAGTATTTTTAAAATAAACTGCATCAGTTTATGTCTCAAAGGCCTGTGAAGCCATCTTTCATATGTGATTTTTTCACTCACCTTTAAAGTACTTAAGAAATCCTTTTTCATATCCAGAACCGACGGATTATCAGTTATGACCACTCCACATTCATAGTGCAGGTAAAGACTACGGTAATCCATATTTATCGTTCCACAGATTCCACACTCGTCATCAGTTATAACATTTTTGGCATGAATAAATCCTTTTGAATATTCATATATCTTTACACCATTCTTTAAAAGATACCCATAGTTAAATATTGTTACCATATGAACATACCATTTATCATATCTCTTAGGTGTAATTATCCTCACATCCACTCCACTGTTTGCCGCACTGATTATATCCTCTCTCATAAGGTTGTCTAAAACAAGATACGGCGTTGTTATATACAGATATTCTCTCGCCTTATTTATAATGTGCGTGTACGCCGAAGCAGACGTATTACTGTTTATCTTGTGCGGTCCTCCGGAATAAGGCTGCACAAATCCGAGTGCCTTAACCGTCACAGTCGGTTTATATGGCGAATAATCTTCTGTTTTCTTGCTTATGGCTTCCCACATTTCCATGAAAAAGCAGGTAAAACTCCATACGCCTTCACCCTCAAGCCTTACGCCTGAATCCTTCCAGTGTCCAAACCTGTCTATTATATTGGCATATTCATCTGCAAGATTTACTCCACCGGTATATCCTACATTTCCATCTATAACCGCAATCTTTCTATGATCTCTGAAATTAAATGAAAATCTTGTAACTTCCTGATGTATCGGACCAAATGTCTTAAACTTTATATTATGTTCCTTAAGATTCTGCTTAAAATCATTGTCATTTAACAGCAGACATCCAAAGTCATCCATTATTAATCTGACTTCCACACCGTTAGCTGCCTTATCAAATAGTATTTTCTCCACTTCATTCCATATTTCCCCTGCCGAAATAATAAAATATTCAAGAAGAATAAACTTTTCAGCTTTTCTCAGATCCTCTATGAGACTCCTTAACAACTTATCACCTATAGGAAAATATTTAACATATGTATTTCTGTATATCGGATATCCCTGTCCTGCAAGATACCGGCTTATCTGTACTTTATTCGGATGAAGTCTTTTTAATTCATTCATTGCATCATGATCCTGCTTCATCATCTTAGCAGCATCCTCTTCTGCTTTTCTCAGCCTTCTGTTTATTCCTCTGTTTACAGAAGTTCTTCCCCACATAAAATACATAAAATAACCGAATACCGGCAGCACTATAACTATTACCAGCCAGAATTCCTTATATTCTTTATAGTCATTTGCCAGTCTGAAAGCAAGAATAACACTCAGCATTTCAATAAACAGATATGCTACGGTTGCATACTGCTGCAATGCGCTGGATATAATAAACATGGTAGCCACCTGCAAAACTAAAGCAATGAACACTATCACGCCCCTGGCAATCCCCGATATTTTTGCCTTTAATAAATTCATATTTATTTTTCCTTTCTACTCTTACAAACACATATTATAGTATATTCCATTCACAAAAAATTCTCAACAATTTTTATTGCTGTAAGTTGAAATATCATCTGCAATTTTATATAATTTCAATAAGTAAAATATGGTGATTTGCGAAACCACTGACATTTCTATACCGACTTGTGCAAATTTACAGGCTACAACGCTCACACGTTTGCACTATCTTCGGCTGGCAGCGGCACATAAGCAACCAAAATACAGTTGCTAAGTGCCGGCCGCCTCAGAATGTCGCTTGTGTAGCCTGTAAATCTGTACAATAAAGTATATTTCATCGTGTTTCTCAAACACTTATATTAATACGTAGGTAATTGCGAAACTCGCTAAGCTCGTTTGCAATTATGATTGAAAACAAAGAAAAATTAGTGCTAAGCACCAATTCAATGATGAAAAATGAATAACTGTAAGTTTTAGGCATACTTTAATAAGCCTTTGACACTATTGAACTGTTAAGTACTAGGCTATGAAAGTACCTGCAAGAAGTAAATCGGCATGTAATGTTTTTTCGTTTGTTGTTTTACGATTCGCGACACAGAAACTGTCCTTGAAGTGATTGATTGATTTTTCAA
>CACWRR010000026.1 GCA_902763335.1 uncultured Lachnospiraceae bacterium
ATTATAAGAAAGGTGCTTAGAAGGTAATGATAAAGACCGATATGAAGAAAAAACATATTATTATGTTAAGAATTGCATTTGCATTTGTTATTTTCCTTGTAAGCATCAGGCATCTTACAGAAGTATACCAGCCGACTCTGCTTGATGATGAATTTTCGTATTGGAGTATTGCTGCATACTTTGATGGCAAAAACTGGTCAGAAGTCACTTCGTTATGTAAATATTACTCATACGGTTACAGCTTTATACTGTATCTTATAATGAAAATATTTACAAATACTGTATACATGTACAGGGCAGCCATAGTATTGAACGGATTTTTTCTTATTGCAGGATATTTTATTCTTGAAAATATTTTTACATACATTTTTAAGGATGAAAACAGAGCAGCATTATCATCTGTAGCATTTCTTATGACACTGATTCCATGCAATGTGGCATTTTCAACGGTCAATTTAACAGAGTGTCTTCTGTATGTGCTTTTTCTCGGTATTATACGTCTGAGTATGGATATGGGAAATAACATGAAGACATGGAAATGGATTCTTTTATCCGTTCTTATGGGATATTCATATATGGTGCATCAGAGAATGATATGCGTTATCATAGCTGTGGCAGCAGGAATGATTCTTATGATGTTTAAGAAGAAGGTCAGGGTAAGGGACGCACTTATGGTGTGCGGAATACTTATATGTATACTTATGGTACATCATTACATTAAGGCGGATATCAAGTCAGAGCTGTGGCTTAACGGTATGTATTCTGCGGATAACGATTATGGCTCTATAATAGAAAATCTTATATATGTTTTAAGTTCTCCGAAAAATATAGCAGTATTTATAATAGGTATAGCCGGTAAGCTCTTTTATTTCTCAACGGCAACATATATATTCGGAATAGCGGTTATGGTTATTCTGGCAGTTAAGGTGTTTGGCGAGATAAAGGAGAAAGATACTGAAAGTTCTGTATTTACGGTGATATTTGTGTCGTTTGCAATGATGATATTTATATCAGCATTATTTATGTGTCATATAGAGAAAATGGCATGGCTGTTATATGGAAGATACGCGGAGATAATGTATCCGCTCATATTCGGCATGGCTGTTATATATATATACCGGATGATGCGTGACAATGTGAGAAAGGTAATGCTTCTTATGGGAGGCAGCAGTATATTTTATATTCTGATGGGAATTGTCATAAGATGGTATGCTGCAAGAAGAGGTTTAAAATGGATAAATTATATAAGCTGCAGCCAGATATATAAATATACTCAGGGAGAACATCTTACCATATTAAAAATGATGGCAGTGGTCATAGCGACAATGATTATGGCACTGATAGTATTTGGAATCAGAAAATATAAGGGAGCAGTCCTTGGTGTTATGATGGTATTCACCTTTGTATTATTTTACAGAACCGGAGAAATACCAATCAGGTCGATAAATCTGGATTTACAAAAGAGCAGAAATGAGACATCATCCGTAGCGGACTTTATAAAGCAAAGCGGAAAGGATACCTATTATTATGTCAATGAAAATGAGGAAGATGATACGGCCCAGTATAGGGAATACATACAGTACTGGCTTCAGGATAAAAAGCTTTACTGTGTGACGGATGATGATATGGACAGAACCGATGAGGGAGCACTGCTTATTGTATCTTATGAGAAAAAACCACAGATTGTAGATGAAAATGCAAACCCTGTTTATGCAAATGATTTGTGCCGCATATATGAGATTCAGTAAAAATAACTTGACAAATAGTTTTTAAACTAATATCATACAAAATGGTAGCTATTGGGTTTATTTACAAATAGGAGAGAAATCGTGAGAAGGTTTTTGAATAAGTACAAATTTCAATTATGTATATTTTTTGGTATTTTTTTATTTAAGACAATAATTAATCTGGCATTTGGAACGTTGGTCATGACAACCGGACAGGACGAATTCGGTACGGTTGCAAGTGCATCTTACTTTGCAGGATATGACTGGTCAGCCATGGTGTCAGAGATTAAATATTATGGATTCGGTTATTCGATACTTATGGCACCGATTTACTGGATAACGGATAACCCGCAGATTATATTTCAGGTTATGATAGGATTCAATTCTATATGCCTCGGAATATCAGGCGTTATATGTTACAATATATTAAAGGATATATTTGAGATAAATGACGATAAGTTTAATGTTATTGCATCTCTTGCAAGTGTTTTCTTTACATGTGTAATGCTCAATTCAAATGCAGTATTCAATGAATGTGCACTTATGATGATAGAGTGGCTTATGGTATATCTTCTTTTACTTATGCAGAGAAGAAAGGATAGCGGCAAGTCAACTCTTGTTCTTACCATCATATTCAGTCTGGTATCCGTATATGCATTTACGGTTCATACCAGAATAATATATGTACTTGGTGCATCTTTTATATTTATAGTATTCTATTTTATTTTAAAGAGAAAATTTTTGGTGAATGTTCCTGCATTCGTTGGAATAATGGGTGTCGGATATATTCTTGTGCAGAAACTTATTAAATATGTACAGTTAAAAATATGGCTTACAAATGATCCGGAGAAGCTTAAAAACTCAGTAAGCAACCTCGGAGGATATTTTGGCAATATCAAATACTTAAAGACAGAAACGGGAATTAAAGGTTTTGTATATACTTTGTGGGGCGAAGTGTATGGAATGTTCAGCCTTTCAGGTGGAATATTTGCCATAGCAATATGTATATTTGCATTTATTATATTATCGTTAATTTTCAAAAAGAAGATGAAACAGGTTGACGGTAAACTCGTTACGCTTGCTTCATTTATATGTTCGTTAATGATGGCAGTGTTACTGCTTACTGCACTTGGTGTGTTAGACCTTGTAGAAGAAAATGTTCTTGCGGGAACAGCTTCAAGATGGTATCTGTATACAAGATACTGGGCAATGTGTGGGCAGCTTGCAGTTATGTTTGTTCTGTTGTTCTTTAAGAAACAGGAAAAAGCAGGAAAAGGAATAATTATTTCATCTGTAGTATTATTTTCAGTTGTATCGGCAGCATTTATACTAAAGATGGGAAAAATGTTTTATATATATCAGGGAGCAAAATCAAATGCTTTCAGCAGCTACCTCGGAATGCTCGTAATGAAGACAGATGAATATTTCAGTACGGGAGCATTTGTTAAAATGACTGTGATAGCAGCGGTTGTTCTTGTTCTGAGTTTAGTATGCATTAAATTCAGAAAGACAGGAATTATGGCTGTCGTATTGTTGTGTCTGTTTTTATACAGCTACGGATATACAACAGTCATGCTTGACGTACCTACATCAAAAGAGATTCAGAGTGAATTTAAAGATGTGAGGGAAGCCGTGAGGGACAGCGGCATAGATGATAATGCAAAAGTATATGTAAGAACGTCATCAAAATCCAGACCATACAGATTTGGAGCGCAGTTTAATCTGTTTGAATACAGAATAACGACAGAAAAACTTGATGACAGTGCAGATAAGGCAGTTATTCTCAGTGATTCAGACAAATATGGCGAAAAAGGATATGAGCTTATATATAAGAAAGAAGACAGTAGTTTTTATGATACTGTATATGTGTGGGCAAAAGGTTACCAGAAATAAGAACGGAGAGATGAGATGGGCAAATTAAGAAAAGGCTCAAGTATTATTCTGATTCTGTCTATAGTGCTTATTGCCGGACTTAGTGCGGTTTTTTTCAGGGAATCAGAAAAAGAAAGTGTTGTAGTGTCAGATCCGGTATTTTCCTATGAAAGCGGAATGTATGAAAATAATATACAACTGACCATAACAGCAGGCGAAGGAACAGAAGTTTATTATACTCTGGATGGCAGTGAGCCTGATATAAACAGCATAAAATACACGGGACCTATTGAGATTGATGATGTGTCGAAAACGGATAATAAATGGTCTGACATGGACACAGGTCTTATAACGGGAAGAAAAATATATAATAAACCTATTATGAAGGTTGATAAATGCACGATTATCCGTGCAGTTGCAATTACTCCGGACGGGGTAAGCAGTAATGTGATTACAAAGTCATATTTTATAGGTAAGATTAATAATTCGAGATATAATAATCTTCCGATTATTTCATTAATATCGAACCCGTACAATCTGTTTGATTACAATGCGGGTATTTATGTTCTTGGAAAAACTTATGATGATTTTATGGCAGAAAATCCGGGGACACAGTTTGATGGCAGCATTCCTGCCAATTATAATAGAAGAGGCATAAAATGGGAAAGAAAATCCTATATTGAATATTTTGACAGTCAGGGAAATGTTCAGGTATCTCAGGATATCGGACTCAGAATACAGGGAGCCTTTTCAAGGTTTAACATGCAGAAAAGTTTCAGTCTGTATGCAAGAGAAGAATATGGAAAAGATACGGTAGATTATAAATTCTTCGGAGATACAGAGCAGTCATCATTCTCTCGTCTTGTATTGCAGAATATTGAAGAGACAAAATATATAGACCCATATGTTTCAAATGTTACAAAGGAACTTGATGTAGATACGATTACATCATACCAGCCGGTTATTGTATTTCTGGATGGAGAATACTGGGGCGTATATACGATAAGGCAGGCAGTGTCTGTTGACTATTTATCAAGAAAATATAGCATTGATGCGGATGATATTCTTATGGCTAAGGCGGACGGATATGGAAGTTATAACATAGAATCCGGCAGGGCGCGTGACATAGGATACTTCAATAAGATGATTAATTATGCGGAAACTCATGATATGACTGTTAAGGAAAATTATGAGAAAATCAATGAAATGATGGATATGCAGAGCTTTATTGACTGGATATCTATAGAGACATATCTTGGCAATTTTGACTGTATTAAGCCGGGAAGACCGGATAATAATGTTATAGTATGGAGAGTTATGGTGCCTGATGGAAGTAATGAGTATGCAGATGGAAAATGGAGATGGATACTCTTTGATACTGATAAGGGCGGTGGCTACCAGAACGATTATACTTATAATGACCTGCAGGAGCGTCTGCTTAACCAGAATGATGCATCGCATATGCAGCGGCTGTTCAGGAATCTTGTAGTAAATGATGAGTTCAGACAGATGTTTATTGATACATTCAGGAAAATGGGTTCAACCGTTTTTAATCAGTCAGCGGCAACCATGAAGTGGTCAGAATTTTCTACGGTATATAACGATATGCTTGAGAGATATTATGCAAGATTTCCGACCAGATTTTTCGGGCTTCAGAAGAGTCTTGAAAGAGTTAAGGCAATAGATGATTATTTTATGTACAGACCATTATATGTGGAAAATATGATTCAGTCACTTGAAAGATACATTCAGAGTAATGGAGGAAGTGCCAATGAATAATATAAAAAATGTGAATGCCGATACTAAGTTCAACGGTAAATTCAGGCATGAATACAAATATATATGCTCTGATATGCAGCTTGCAATTCTCAAGTCAAGAATTAACGGACTGATTGCCCTTGACAGTCATGTCGGAAGCAGTGGAATGTACAATATAAGAAGTGTATATTTTGATGATTATTATAATAGCTGCCTGGCAGAGAATATTTCCGGAACTGACCCGAGAGAGAAGTTCAGGATAAGGATATATAATTGCAGCAGTGATAAGATATCGCTGGAATTAAAGCGTAAAGTCGGCGGAAAAACACAGAAACATTCGTGTCCGCTTAGTCTGGAGCAATTCAGACTGTTGATTAAAGGAGTCCCGTTGCCGGTTAATAGTGATGACCCACCCATACTGCAAAAAATGTGTCTGCAGATGAGGCAGAGAATGCTGAAACCGGTTGTTATAGTAGATTATGACAGAATACCATACGTATTAAAAGAAGGAAATGTGAGGGTAACACTTGATTTAAACATTGCATCTTCTTTTGATTATGATGGATTTTTCAGTCCGGATATGAGCAGGAGACCGATAATGCCTGTTGGGCGGCAGGTTTTGGAAGTTAAATGGGATGAATTTTTACCGGATGTCATATATCACAGCTTACAGCTGGAAAGCTTACAGAGGACGGCATTTTCAAAATATCATTTATGCAGACAATTTTCAATGAATGGAGGAATAGTATTATGAGTTTAAAGGACGTATTAAAATCGGCACTTATGAATGGATATGCATCCACTACCGTTTCAACTAAAGAGGTGGTAGTCTGCTTAGGAATAGTTGGTATTCTGGCAATATATATATTCTTTGTGTACAGATTTCTTACAAGAAAAGAGTTTTATAACAAGAATTTTAACATAGCGGTGGCAGCGATAGCGGTTGTAACAGCGTCAGTTATTCTGACATTACAGACAAATGTTGCCATTTCACTCGGAACCGTCGGAGCATTATCAATAGTACGTTTCAGAACAGCCATAAAAGACCCTATGGATCTTATATTTTTATTCTGGGGTGTTGCAGTTGGTATAATATGTGGTGCAGGTTATGCAGAAATAGCTGTTCTTACATCCCTTGCACTTACAATAGGAATACTTATATTAAATGCAATTCCTGTGGCAAAGGCACCTATGCTTCTTGTTGTAAATGCATCAGACTATGGGGCTGAAGCACAGATAATGAATACGGTTAAGACATATAGCAAATACAATAAAGTTAAATCAAGAAACTTAAGAAATGACAGTATGGATATGATAATAGAAGTGAGAACAAAACAGGAAACAGAGCTTGTCCAGCAGATAATGCGTATAAAGGAAGTAACAGCAACATCACTTATGTCACATGACGGAGAGGTTACATTCTAAATATTGGCTGTTTACTATACTTGATAATGAAATATACAGGTGTTATAATAGCGACGAAATACGACAAAAAATAAAAAAGCAGAAAACACAGGAGGTTTAAAAAGGTGAAACTTATAATTCAGGTACCATGTTATAATGAAGCGGAGACGCTTGAAGTTGCGTTAAATGATTTGCCAAAGCATATCGATGGCATAGATGAGATAGAATATCTTATAATAAATGACGGAAGTAAGGATAATACCGTTGAGGTTGCAAAAAAATGGGGTGTAAACTACGTAGTTAATTTCAGAAGAAATAAAGGACTTGCAAAAGGATTTATGGCAGGTCTTGACGCATGTTTAAGAAACGGTGCAGATATTATTGTTAATACTGATGCTGACAACCAGTACAACGGTGATGACATAGAGAAACTTGTAAGACCTATACTTGAAGGAAAGACAGATATCGTTATAGGTGAGAGACCTATAGACCAGACAGAGCATTTTTCACCATTAAAGAAAAAACTGCAGCATTTTGGAAGCTGGGTAGTAAGAAAAGCATCAAAATCAGATATTCCTGATGCTCCAAGTGGATTCAGGGCATACAGCAGGGATGCTGCAATGAGACTTAATGTTGTCAATGAATATACTTATACACTTGAAACAATAGTTCAGGCAGGAAGAACAAAGATTGCCCAGACTTCTGTTCCTATCAGAACAAATGGTGAATTAAGACCGTCAAGACTTTTCAGCAGTATGTTCGGTTATGTTAAGAAATCAATGCTTACAATATTAAGAGCATTTATGATGTATAAACCGCTTCAGTTCTTCAGTACAATAGGAGGTGTAGGATTTATTGCCGGTCTTGCAGTCGGAATAAGATTTATAGTTTATATGTGCATGGGTCAGGGAAACGGACATGTTCAGTCACTTATTCTTGCAGGATTACTTATCACATTAGGAGTACTTATATTTGTAATAGGACTTCAGGCAGACTTAATTGCAGCTAACAGAAAGATACTTGAGGATATTCAGTACCATGTGCGTAAAATTGATTATGATGGCGTAAATGCACAGGAAGAAAATGGAGATCAGGTGAAATAAGATGCAGTTAGTATTTGAAATGATTAGAAGAGTATTTCAGATAATATTTGGAATATTTATATTTGATTGTCCGGGATTGCAGAAATGCAGAAATCTTATGTACAAGATTATGTTTAAAAGGTTTGGAAGTAAGAATGTGTTATCTTCAAAGATATCTTTCTATGTTCCTCACGGACTTAAGATGGCAGATGTAGTAGTTGGAAACAGTGTAAGAATATCAGAAGATGTATCGATAGACTGCAGTTCAAATATTACTATCGAGGATAATGTGTGGATTTCTGAACATTCACTTATATTAAATCATGAGCATATCATAGACGGACGTGAATGGAAGAAGAGTAAGTCAGTAAGAGTGACAGAGGGACTGTTTATAGGCGAGGATGCATGGATAGGTGCAAATGTCACAATACTTCCAAAGGTAAAAAGAATCGGAAAAGGTGCCATAATAGGTGCCGGCAGCATAGTGACAAAGGATGTCGAGGATTACGCTATAGTTGCGGGAAATCCTGCGAAACAGATTGGACAGAGGTGAGAACAATTAAAAAATATTTGAAATATATTGGCAACATAGTTACTGTGTTGTCTATAGTTTTGGTCATTTATGCACTATTCAAGCTTGATATAGATTACAGTAAGCTTGCAAATCCTGCATCTATTCTTGTGTGTATTGCAGGAGCGCTCGGTGTGACACTTACAGTATATATTCTTGCATATACATGGAAGAATACACTCGATTATCTTGCAAATACAAAAACAAAATATTCAGAAGTAGCGCATGTATATGGAAAGGCAAATATAGGTAAATATCTCCCGGGAAATGTAATGCACTACGTGGAGAGAAATCTTTTTGCAACGAAGATAGGATTGAGCCAGCTTGATCTTGCACTTAGTACCCTTGTGGAAATAGCAGGAATCGTGCTTGTTGCACTGATACTGTCTGTAATACTTGCACATGAGGAACTTGCAATAGTGCTTAAAGAGTATTTAACACTTTCATATGCACTTATACTGATAGCATTACTTGTAATTGCCTGTATAGCGGTTGTTATTGTATACAAAAAGAGTGAAAAAATACAGGCTATGGCTAAACGTCTTAAGGATGTAAAGTTCATATTCGTACTTATTAAGAATATGATTATATATGCAGTTGTATTTTTGATACTCGGCTTCATACTGGTTCTTATATGTGGTGTAATACTTGATGTAAAATTAAACATGTCAAAATCAATTATGATAATAACATATTACATGCTTGCATGGATGATAGGAACCATCATACATCTTACTCCGGGTGGAATAGGTGTGAGAGAAGGTGTGCTTGTACTTCTGATGAAGAGTTCAGGAATAATGTCATCAGCATCAATACTTACAGCAGCGCTTCTTCACAGAATGGTATCAATAATTGGTGATATATTGGGTTATCTTGTTGCGTTAATGCTTAATAAAAAGGATAAAGGGGAATAGAAATGTTAAAGAGATTTTTTCACAGATATAAGTATCAGCTTATAATATTCTGGGCTATAGTGGTTGTAAAGACAATATTCAATCTGTCTCTTTCAACACTTGTCCAGGTAACCGGAGCAGATGAATTCGGAACTATAGCAGGGGCATCATATTTTGCCGGTCTGGACTGGTCAAATGTTGTATCACATATTTCATATTATGGATTCGGTTATTCCGTGCTTATGGCTCCGATATTTCTGATAACTGATAATCCGGTGGTAATATTCCAGTGCATGATCGGACTTAACACAATCTGTCTGGCTGTTACGGGTATTATTGCATTCAATATAATGAATGATATATTTAAGATAGAGAATAAGGCATTTTCAGTTATTACTGCATTTGCAAGTGCATTATATTTTGGTGCTGCAATGAATGCAAACGCAGTATATAATGAGAGCATGATTACGCTTTTGGGATGGATAGTTATATACATACT
The DNA here is from genome assembly GCA_902763335.1 of uncultured Lachnospiraceae bacterium. GTDB lineage: Bacteria > Bacillota > Clostridia > Lachnospirales > Lachnospiraceae > UBA2821. Next base: position 9,807 of record CACWRR010000026.1, read on the forward strand.
TCTTAAAATGCAGCAGAGAAAAGATGAGGAAAAGTCAACACTGGCTCTCACATTTGTTCTTGCATTTGTTCTCGTATATTCACTGCTTGTTCATACAAGAGGCTTGTATCTGTGCGGAGCAGCAGTTATATTTATACTTACATATCTTGTCATGAAGAGAAAACTGCTTGCCAATCCTATAGTACTTGTGGCTATAGGGGTTCCGGGATATCTGGCAACAAAGAAGCTTATTGTATATGTACAGAAGGCGCTCTGGATGTCAGGCGGTAATCAGTCAGACCTTAATAACTCTGTGGAAAGTCTTGGAGGCTATTTTGGAAATGTAACATATTTATTTACGAAGAACGGACTTTTGGGATTTATAAGAACAATATACGGACAGATATTTGGTATGATTACGGTGTCCGGCGGATTATTTGCCATAGTTATAGCACTTATTCTGTGTGGAACATGTGCAGTAATATATTGTTTCTTCAAAAAGAAAGATACAGGAATTGATTCAAAACTTATAACAATGGGAATGTTTATTTTCTCATTTCTCGGTGCAACCATAGGCCTTACGGCTCTGGGTATATCTGATGTAACATCAGCACTGGTTGCGAAGGGAGAGTGCTCTAAGTGGTATCTGTATGTCAGATATTGGGGCATGATAGGCGGAATAATGACTCTCTTTGGTCTGGTGGCAGCATACAAACTTGCACAGCGTAAAGCTAAGGTTATAGCGACTACCATAGTCGGTACACTGGTAGTGACAGGATTGTTTATGTGGAAACTGTCAGGAGGGTTTGCTACAGCAAAATGTATTATATCCAGCGTGTATCTGAATTATGCTTCAATGGGATTTATAGGCAAAGAAGATTATATGACCAGAAAAGTCTTTGCGGTTATGGCTGTATTTGCAATTGTATGTATGGTAATATTTCTTGCTTGTATGTGGAAGAAAAAGTATGTTGTAATGGCCGTACTTGTATGTGCATTATCGTTATATAACTATGCCTATACCACTATAGTCATTGATAAGGATTCGTCTGATGAATTTTACAATGAATTTTCGGATATAAGTTCAGAGATAGAGAAACTTGGTATCGATACAGGCAGTGAAATACATATAAATGTTGGACACACTAAGACATATGAGGATAAGTTCCTTGACAAAAAAGCAAGAATGGGCTGGGCATATGATGCACAGTTCTGGCTTAACAGATATAAAGTTATAATGGAATATCCTGATATGAGCGAGCCGGGAGTGGTAGTAACCAATCAGGATGTGGATGAATATAAAAAAGCAGGTTATGAAGTTGTCTATGAAAAAAATGACAGTAAGCTTTTTGACGGTATTGTTATACTTAAGAAGGATGAATACATGAAGGTATCAGATGAAGATAACCTTAGAGGAAAAAAATCTGACATTCTGTATGTATTTAAGAAAGGGAATAAAAGCAAGCAGGAGAACTGATTGCAACAGGAGGAATCATGTGCGTTAAAATACTTGGAACAGGAAGAAGTATGCCGGATAAATGTCTGACTAATGATGATATCGCAAAGATAGTTGATACAAGTGATGAGTGGATAAAGTCAAGAGTAGGGATAGAGACAAGACATATTGCAGAAAATGAGACGACAACATCCATGGCAGCAGATGCGGCAAAGAAGGCACTTATCCGCGCAAAGGTAAATGCAGAGGATATCGAACTGATAATAGTTGCAAGTGTGACCGGTGACAATGCTGTTCCGGCGACCGCATGTCAGGTGCAGGATATAATCGGTGCTACAAATGCCATGGCGTTTGATATAAATTCAGCATGCGCGGGATTTGATGTGGCGCTTAATACAGTAATCGCATATTTTGGTGCAGGAATATATAAGACAGCATTGATAATAGGTGCTGAAACCCTTTCAGGCATAGTTGACTGGGAGGACAGAAGTACATGTGTGTTATTTGGTGACGGTGCCGGCGCTGCGGTTGTACAATACAGTGAAGATGGTCTGGCTGATTTTATTCAGGGTGCTGACGGTGGACGCGGAGCGGCATTAAATAAACCTAATGCCCCTGTAAAGAATCCTTTTAAGAAAGGCACAGATAAAGAGACAGGCCTGTATATGGATGGTCAGGCAGTGTTTAAATTTGCCGTTAAGACAGTTCCGCAATGTATAGAAGAATTGCTTAAGAAAAATAATCTTGAGAAAGATGATATAAAATATTATATTATACATCAGGCAAATAAGAGGATTATCCAGTCCGTTGCAAAACGTATGTGTGAAAGTGAAGATAAGTTTCCGTCAAATGTTTCAAAATATGGAAATACATCCGGAGCCAGCATACCAATACTTCTCGATGAAATGAATGAAAATAAAATGTTAAATCCGGGGGATAAAATTATTCTTTGTGGATTTGGCGGTGGATTAAGCTGGGGAGCAACACTTATAAAGTGGTAGTTTATAATAATTTAATCAAAATTTATGCATAAGTTTCTTGAATTAAAGATTGATGGTGGTAAGATATTTGCAAATAAAGATTCAAGATTAAGTGTTAAAAGTTCCACGCAGGGAGAGCCGGCACAAATATGTGATATTGCAAGCTGGCTTGCAATATCACATATTGTGATTGGTTGGTGCGTAGCATCCTTTTAACACATAAACCAAATACATGAATCAGAAATGGAGAATATGGATATGAGAGAACGATTGACACGGTTTATGATGGGCCGTTACGGATTTGATGAATATTCAAAATTTTTATCAGTGGTAGCACTTATTTTACTTATACTTAATTTCTTTTCACACAGTGGAATACTTTATATACTTGCCATTGCGGCAATAGTATATATATATTACAGGGTATTATCGAGAGACCATTCAAAAAGATACAGGGAAAACGTTAAGTATATACAGTTAAAGGACAGAGTGACAGGAATCTTTAGACGGGAAAAGTCATATATGGAACAGAGAAAGACGCATCACATATATACCTGTAAGGGATGCGGACAGAAAATAAGAATTCCAAAAGGCAAAGGAAGAATAGAGATTACATGTCCAAAATGTGGTTATAAATTTGTTAAAAAGAGTTGAAAACTTAGAGGCGGCATGGTTTAACTGTGCCGCCTTTTAACATTCAGAATGGAGGAAACTATGTTCGGCTATATAACAGTAAATAAAATGGACTTAAAAGGTCGTGACTTTTACAGATACAGAGCATATTACTGTGGACTGTGTAGAAAACTCGGTGAAAAATACGGACTGTCCGGAAGAATGACCCTTACATATGAATTTACATTTCTGACAGTTCTCCTGACTGCGTTGTATGATAAAAAAAGCAGTGTGGAAAAAGGACGCTGTTTTATGCATCCGTGCGAAAAACGGTATCGTATGACAAATGAATTTACGGATTATTGTGCCGACATGAATATAATACTTGCATATTACAGTCTGATGGATAACTGGCATGATGACAGGGATGTAAAGAGTCTTGTAATGGCTAAAGGACTTGATAAAAAAGTGAAGAGACTGGAACGCAGATATAAACGACAGACGGCGGTTATAAAAAGAGAACTCCGTTTATTGAACTCATGTGAAGAAAACGAATGTGATGATATAGACGAAGTATCAGGTCATTTTGGCAGGATTGTTGAAGAACTTTTTGTATATAAAAAAGACATATGGGAAGATAATTTAAGAAAAATGGGATTTTATCTCGGAAAATTTATATATCTTATGGATGCATGGGATGATTATGAAGACGACAGTGCTAAAAATGAGTATAATATATTTAAAATGTTAAAGATTGACAATAAGTATGACGAACACTGCCATACCATACTTGTCATGATGATGGCAGAAGTCAGCAGAAATTTTGAGATGCTTCCGATAGTTAAAAATTCAGAACTTTTAAGAAATATATTATATTCAGGTGTATGGCAGAAATGGTATATTAGTGAGAAAAAGCATGATAATGAGAAGAAGGAGGGAGAAGCAAATGAATCCTTATAGAGTATTAGGTATATCCCAGAGTGCGACTGACGATGAGGTGAAGAAAGCATACAGGGCACTCAGCAGGAAATATCATCCTGATTCAAATATAAATAATCCAAATAAAGAGCAGGCAGAGGAAAAATTCAAACAGGTTCAGCAGGCATATAAGATGATTATGGATATGCGTGAAAATGGAGGAAGTTACGGTAATCAATATACAGGTGGTGGTTACTCAGGCAGCGGATATTCCGGAAGTTATTCACAGGGAGGTGGAAGTTATTCTGATGGAAGCGGACACAGTCAGGCAATGGACGGAGTAAAAGAGTTTATAAATGCCGGACAGTACAGGGATGCCATCACTCTTCTTAATCTTATGCCGGAGAGAACAAGTCTGTGGTACTATTATTCTGCAATAGCTAATTCAGGACTCGGAAATAATGTGGCAGCTCTCAGAATGGCACAGATGGCATATACTATGGAGCCGGGCAATCCAGATTATGCGTATCTGTATTCGAGACTTCAGGGTAAGGGGACATGGTATCAGAGCATGGGGGGTGAATTTGGCAGAAATGGTGCGGGTGGAGGTTCACTTTGCTGCGAGCTTCTTGCCATGAATTTATTTTGTAATTTGTGCTGCTGATTTGCAAGTTTCTATATCCAAAATCTGTTTTTTGATGTACAATATGGATAGGCTAATTGGAAGGCAGGAGTTGGTAAAAGGATGGCAGAAAATACAAAAAATATTATAAAATGTGAACGTGGGCAGTTTTTATTTCATAAGGGTCAGAAGATGAATCAGATAGCACTTGTTGTCAGGGGAAGCGTCATGGCAACCGGTGAATATTTTCAGATACCGTTACAGGCTGGGGAGATAATAGGAATCATGGATACGGAGTCTCCTGAGTATCTGTTTGATTATGTAGCTTTGGAGAGTAGTGCCATATGCATGTTTGAGTATACATGCCCGGATGATATGGGAGCTCTTGGTACAGCTATAAAGGATTACAGGAATTATATCATACGATCTGTGTGCAGTCAGCTTGACAAGGTGACGGATTTATATATGACACTTGGCGGTGTGACACACAAGCTGGTGAATTATATCAGAGAATATTATGACAGTTACAGACAATTGTGTGATGAATATATGAAGAAACCGGCGGTTATTCCGGCAATTGACGAACTGGGTGTCATAAGTGATGAGGACGCGGATGAAAAGACGATAAAATATTTTCAGACATTATCAGAAATGCCTGAGGATGTAACGAAGCCATTCTTTAATGAAGATGAAGACATAATGGCATATCATGTGTACATGGCGGCAACACTCGTAAGAGAAATGATGAATGCATGTGATGAGAGATACAGAATATATTCAGAAAGTTTCCCACTTCTTTTCAGCAAAGGGACAGGCAATATATTTACATTGTATTCTAAACTGGCGATAGAGGTTGCAGGAGTTGGCGGAAATATTTCAAAGCTCATGTATGATCTTGATAAAATCATAGCTTTGATTCGTGAATGTAAAGATATGGATGAGGAAACACTGGGTGTGGAATTTAAATATGATTTTTCACGTATCAATGATATATACAATGCCATAAAGATGAAGAATAAGGATGATGGAAATATTTCTGACAAAGAAAAGGAAGAACTTTTATTTACATATTCAGATTCACAGGTTCAGGAAGCTGTGGAGAATACAAAGGATTCTCTTAAGAAAATCCTCAGTTATTCCGGAATAGAGCAGGAGAAGGCAGAAATATTTGATAAATATCTTACGGTTTACAAGAGGCTTAAAGATCCGTTTTCTACTGAAAATGATGTGAGAAAATTAAGGTCTAAGATAACAGAATTGTTCTATGAAATATATGAGAAGGTATTTTTTAAGGCAGAAAAGGAAGAACATACAGACAGGATTATAGAAATGTTTCTCGATTATGGATTTATGGATGAGAAACTTTTTGATAAAAATACTCTTGTAGCACTGTATTACATAAAGGACGATGCAGAGTCCATGACTTCGGGCATAAATGTGTATACAATCAGACAATGGCTGCATCTGATATATATAGGAGAAAAAGAACCGTCAAAGAATGAATTTGACATGGATTATGAGGAAAACTTCAGGGAACTTAAGAGAACACAGAAGTTTACTGCAGAGGAAGAGAAAAAATATTTTGAAGATTATGAGGGCAAGGTCAAATATGAAATTGCCAATATGTTTAAGGTGAATAACAGACTTACAAACGGTCAGGTATCAACCTTCTGTCCGGTGCTGAACGGAAGAGATTTTATTAATGATGTTGATAATATGTTTGTGTCTTCGGTAAAAGTTGAAGATGCCATGCTTTCAGTTACAGACATTGATTTCTCTGCATTTTACAGAGATTATCTGTTTGAAGATGAGAAAAATAAGATATCAAAACTTACTCTCAGTAAAGAGGTGCTTCCGGATGTGATTCTTATGCCGAATGCAGGACACAAGGGCAGCATGTGGCAGGAGATAACAGGAAAGAGAAGAGATACACCGGGAAGATTTATTATATCTGCATTTACGGCAGACAATTTAAGGGATATCATGATAAGGCTTGTTGGAGCATTCAGATGGGAACTTTGCAGAACGGTGCAGGGAACATACTGGAATGATATAAGGGAAAAATCCCTTACGGCTGAATATTGTGATTATGTCCAGTTCTACAAAAAGAACCGTGATCTTTCAGATGAAACTAAAGAAAAGATAAAGGTTCAGATGCAGAAATGCCGAAATAATACAAGAGAGATGTTTATAAAAGATTATGAACTGTGGATAAAGAATGAGGCAATGGGACTTACGAGACTTAATAAGGCAGTGAGATTCATTCTTGCAGCATATTGTCCGTTTGCTAAGAAATACAGAGATAAAGTTGCTGAACATCCGATGTTTAAAGACAGTCTTGCGAGATACGAAAGAGAAAGACTGAAGAAGATAAAAGAATTAAATAACAGATTTGTATCCATCAGAAACAGCGGTGGAACCGTTACGGATGAGATGGAGAAAAATTTACAGAATCTGAAAGAAATGTAGCGGAGGTGTACCTATGAAGAAAATACGATCAAGTATCATATTGTCAATTATTGTAAGTGTTATCGTGGCAATAGTTGCCGTAGGTGGTGTAACTATCACGATTTCATCAAGTGTAGTGACTAATGAATCAAATGATAAACTTGAAGCTATGGCAAGGCAGTACAGAAATGATATGGATACATCATTTGAAAAGTATCAGACAATCGTTCATGGTGTGGCCGAGTATATAGGGTCAACATTTGATGGCAAAAAGGTTACGGATGCAGAATATGCACATGAGTATATAGACGGAATAAAAGATTATCTAAAGTCTATCAGCAGTGAGTATAGTGAAGAAGTATTAAGCATATATGCATACACAAATCCGGACAAGATAGAAGAACTTGCAGGTGCAAAATATTGTAACGGAGAATTTATAGACAATACATCCGAGGCGGATTACCTTGAATTTTTCAGTGAGCAGGCTACCTGGATGTGGTATGTTACCACAGAGGAGAATAAGGTACCTACATGGATAAAGCCTTATTATGATTCGGTAACAGGTGAGAACTGTATGACATATTCATATCCGGTATACATAAATGACACATTGGTTGCCATGGTAGGTATGGATATCAGGTTTGACAAGTTCTCAGATATGGTTAATGGAATTGAAGTGTATAAAACAGGTAAGGCTTCGCTTATAGACGCTGACCAGCAGTACATCGTGGATGATGAGCATGGTGTAAATGAAAATCTTAAGAGTGCAGGCTATGAGGATATGTCTGAAAAGGTTTCAAAGAATGACAGTGGCATTGAGAGAATACAGAATGGAAAAGAGAAAATGTATGTATCATATGCAAAGCTGGCAAACGGATTTGATATTCTTATATCTGTTCCGGTATCTGAAGTGGAGGAGAGCAGCTACAAGGTAGTGCTTTACAGTATTATAATAGCTGTTATTATGTGTATACTTGCAGTTGTTGTTGCAATCATTATCGGACGAAAGATTTCAAAACCTATAACGGATGTTGCGGCAGATCTTGAACTTATGGAAAATGGTGATTTTACAGGTGTAAGATATAAGCCGTATATTAAGAATAAGAATGAGACAGGTAAGCTTGCAAGAGCTCTCGGTGCCGTTCAGAAGTCAATGAATGAGACTGTCGGAATGGTGTCAGACAGCGGTGAGGATATCGTAGGAGCTGTAGAACAGCTTGAGGATGTCATAAGCAGTCTTGTGGACAGGGTAGCCGGAATATCTGCAATATCTGAACAGCTTGCAGCAAGTATGGAGCAGACGGCAGCTACGGCAGAAAACTTAAGTACGACATCTGACAACATAGCTGTACATATTGAGAATATGAACGAGAAGAATGTTGAAGGAAAGAAGACTATAGAGGGAATAAGTGACAGAGCAAACATTCTTAAAAATGAGGCAGAGAGTGCCACACGTATTGCAGATGAAATAACACAGAATACTGAGCAGAAACTCAGAAATGCAATTGAGGAATCAAGAAGAGTAGACCAGATAGACCAGCTTATGAATGCAATATTGAGTATTGCCGATGAGACCGCATTACTGTCTCTCAATGCTTCCATAGAAGCGGCAAGGGCAGGTGAGTCCGGTAAGGGATTCGCGGTTGTGGCAGACCAGATAAGAAAACTTGCAGAGACATCAGAAGCAACAGCCATGCAGATCCAGAAGATTACAAAGGATGTCATGGATTCTGTTGAGAATCTGTGTAACAGTTCTACAGAAGTACTTGATTTCATATCCGGAAATGTTAAGGAGACAAATAAGAAACTGGTTGAAACAAGCGAACAGTATAATAGTGATGCCGTTAATATGCAGAAACTTTTGAATGAATTTTCAGATATAGCAAGTGGAATATCATCTGAAATGACAAGTATAATAAGAGCATTTGAGGAACTGAAAAATTCTACCGCAGAGGGTGCGAAAGGAACTACCGCAGTGGCAGAGGATGCCGAGACAGTGGCAGAGAACACCGGAAGGGTACAGAATGAGGCAGCTAAACTCAAGGCTACATCTGAAAAACTTGGTACAGTTATAGAGAAATTCAGAGTATAATAAAATTATGATATGTTCATATGGCTGAGGAACGGCGGATAAATCCGGATTCTTCAGCCATATTTTGGAAATGGAGACAGTATGAAATATCGTGCCGATGCATGATATTTCATACGGCTATTTGTTTCGGAGCGAAAACAAATAGCCATTTATTGCAGAAGAGAAATCGCCTGCGCGAATTTCTCTTCGCATCTTCGCGATAGAATCGCTCAGAAATGAGGATTAGTATGGAAATTAATGTTAAAGATATTATAAAACTTAAGAAGAAACATCCGTGTGGTAGTTTTGAGTGGGAGGTGTTGAGAGTAGGGGCTGATTTCAGACTGAAATGCACAGGCTGTGGACATCAGATAATGATTCCGAGAACAACGGTTGAAAAAAGCATCAAGGGGATAAGGCATTATGAATGAGAATCCAAGGTTTACAAATACGACAATACTTACAGATAATCAGTTTGCCAAAATGGGCGAAGCTGAGCATAAATATAGAAACAGAACTATAAGAAAAATCATGACTGTGGTAGCGATACTGCTGGTTATTCTGGCAGTGGCAGTGGTTATTACCGGAAAAATGAGCATGCTTGCGGTAGTCGCTGCTGTTGTGATAGTAATATTGTATGTGGCAGACAGGTATTGCTGCAAATACAGGGCAGACAGAGAACGGGAATATATACAGGCTGTAAGAGGTGAGAATCCTAATATCATTTATGAATTTTATGAAAAATATATAAGCATGAATACGGGGAAATCCAGAGTTAATATAAATTACGAACAGATTGACTGTATGCTTGAGGCGAATGATATGTATATATTTATACTCGGAGGAACAAGTCTTGTGGTGGCAAAGGACGGATTCATGTCAGGAAACAGAGAGGTATTTTCCAAATTTATTAAAGAGAAAATAGGAGAAAACGATGATAGATAAATATGTTGCACTGGATATAGAGACTACGGGATTTAATCCGGTGAATGATAAAATATTGGAGATAGGGGCCGTAAAGGTAAAAAACGGAAGAGTCGTTGATACATTTTCAGAGCTGATAAATCCGGGAATTCCGGTACCGTGGAGAATTACGGAGGTAACAGGAATAGATGATAGTATGGTAAGAGGATGTGATAATGTTTCGGTTGTATTAAGGAAGTTTTTAAAATTTTGTGATGAGGACGTAATACTGGGACACAACCTGAATTTTGACTATTCATTTCTTGCAGAAAAGTCGGCGGAAATCGGAATGAAGTTCAGTAAGTACGGTCTGGATACCCTGACGATGGCAAAGAAACATTTAAAAAATCTTGAAAGCAGGAAGCTTGATTATCTCTGTGCATATTATGGAATAGAAGATAAGGAACATCACAGGGCATATAATGATGCAGGCGTAACGGTAGAGTTGTATAAAAAGCTGGCTGATTTGTATGAGAAAGAAAAAGATTCAGTATTTATACCTGTAAAGATGCAGTATAAGCCTAAAAAGGCATCACCAATTACACCGAGGCAGAAAACCTATCTGACGGATTTAATAAGATATCACAGGTTAGAATTTAATGAAAATATAAATGAGCTTTCAAAAAGTGAGGCATCCAGATGGATAGATAAAATATTATCTACCCACGGACGAATCTTTTAATGAATTTAATGCATTTATTATGACCGGCTTTGAAAGAGAATTTAACTTCTCGGCACATGAGATAAGACGGTCAATACCGGCAGTTTCACCGAAAGATACATATATATCTGCCAGGGCCTTATATGTGGTACTTATATCAGATTCTATATCGATGGCGTATTCTAATATTTCACGGGCCTCGGCAGTATAACCGAGTTCAAGGAGTCTGCAGCCGTATTTGTTAAGTGTGCGGCACAGCTCAGTAAAATTCGTATCATATTCTGATAATAGCGGAAGATTGGCGGCACCAAACTCAAGCTTGAGTTCCGTATTTGTGTATCCTGTAAAGTTTACTATCTTTTTGTCCGACAAAGATGTCAATTTTTCCATGCATGATAGAAGAATTTCATCATTTGTTTCAATTAAAGGTAGATTTTTTTCCGTTAAGGTGATATAGTGAAGATTGCCTAAATCTTTTTTTCTGGTTGTGTTGGCTTTGGATTCGAGTTCGGACAGACTTGACTTCTTCTTAGAAGCAGTTCTTCTGATATTCATATTGAGAAATACAGTGAATGCGATAACCAAAAACGTAATCGGAAAATTTGAAATAATTTTAAAAAACATAGTTTAGCTCCAATCTGCCATATAAGGCGGTTGATATTTTAAAGTTGTAATATTTGAAATGGAGGATTTATCATGGTAAATTTCAGTAGCAGAAAAAACAAAAAAATCATGTCAGGTATCATCATTGGTATATTAATCGTGACAATGGTTGTTACAACAATTTTTGCGGCAATGTCAATCTGATTGCTGATAGTTATTGTATCATTCAATAAGCTAAAAAACAAGATTCAGAAAGGAATGTAAACATATGGGTTTAAGGCAGAAAGTTCTGCACACGGTGGTTCAGCTTGCTATTGCTGGTGCGGTTGTTATCGGATTTGATACAACAAATGCAAGTGCTGCTGATACTATTGTAAATGGAATATCGGCCGGAGATATAGATCTCGGCGGTCTCACAAAAGAGGAGGCTGTAGCAAAGGTACAGGATTACGTCGCAGGATACACAGGGAAAAGTGTTGAATTTCTGGTAGATGGCAATTCAGCAATGGCTACCATCGGAGAATTGGGATATTATTGGAAAAATCAGGATATCATAGATGATGCCATGAAACAGTGCAAAAAAGGCAATATAATTGAGCGATTCAAAGAGCGTTCAGACATGGCTAAAGAGGGCAAGAAATATACATTAGAATATGATGTCAACAATGATGTAATGACTGAGACTATAAATAATTACTGCTCACAGTTCAATATTCCTCATGTAAATGCATCGCTTACAAAAAGCGGTGGCGGATTTACATACACAGAAGAATCAACAGGCCGTATAATCGACATGGACACTACGGTAAATCAGTTTCATGATTTTCTGTTAAATACATGGGATGGAAATGATGCACAGCTTCAGGTTACGGTAGTTGATGATTATCCGACAGCTACAGTTGCAGACTGTCAGAAAGTAACAGATGTGCTTGGATCATATTCTACTTCTTATTCAGGTGGAAGTGGTAATTATAACAGAAATCAGAATATAGAAAATGGTGCAAGACTTTTAAACGGTTCGGTAGTATATCCGGGAGAAACATTTTCGGCTAATGCACTCCTTGAGCCGTGGACAGCTTCAAACGGATGGAAGGAAGCAGGTACATATGTAAACGGTAAGGTTGAGGACAGTCTTGGCGGAGGTATATGTCAGGTATCAACTACACTTTACAATGCGTTATTGTATGCAGAAGTCGAGATAGTAGAGAGATATCCTCATTCAATGTCTGTGGGCTATGTACCTTTATCACAGGATGCGGCACTTGCGGGAACTTGGAAAGATTTGAAATTCTCTAATAATACAGATGCACCTATATATATAGAATCATATTGTTCTGGCAATTCGATTACATTTAATGTATACGGACATGAAACAAGAGATCCTGGCAGAAAACTTGAATTTATAAGTGAGAAGACCGGAACGGTGGCACCGTCTGAGGTCGTTACCGAGGATCCTTCACTTCCGGCAGGATACAGAGCGGTTACAAGCAAAGGACATACAGGATATTCAGCACACCTTATAAAGAGGGTGTATGAAAATGGAAGTCTCATAAGCGAGGAAGTTATAAATAAGAGTACTTATGAGGCATCACCGACATATGTTACTGTTGGAACAGGTGGTGCAGCATCACAGCCTGAAAGTGATACACCGGCACCGGAGCAGCCTTCAACGGATGTACCTGCAGATACGCAGCCTGCGACAGAGGCACCGACAGAGACACAGCCGGCGGAGACACAGCCGGCAGAGACACAGCAACAACCGACAGAGACACAGCCGGCAGAACCACAGCAGGACGGACAGTAAAAAATGGATAATGGAAAAGTTAAGGAAGCTATATTAAAACGCTCCATATTTAAAACAATTTCATATATGAAGCCTGAGACGGCGGAATCATTAAATACAGGTAATGATGCCGCCGCACTTAAACTTAGTAAGGACAAGGTTACAGTGATTTCTACAAATCCTGTAACCTATACTTTTAATAGCATGGAAAAACTTGTCGTAGCTTCGGCTGTTAATAATGTTGCCGTGAGAGGTGCAAAACCGGTATCGATTGACACATGTATTCTTCTTCCGGAAAGATATAAAGAGACCGCACTGAAAAAAATGATAGAAAACCTGCATATTGCATGCAACGAGTTGAATATATATATATCAGGGGGACATACAGAGGTGACACCGGCAGTTATAAGTCCGGTTATAAGTGTGACAGCAGTCGGAATGGCAGACAGTGGAAAAGTATTGTCTGTATCTGATATAAAGCCCGGAATGGATATAGTTATATGCGGATATATTGGATTGGCAGGAAGTGCGATAATATTAGACAAAAAGGGAGAAGATTTAAGAAAGAGATTCTGTGACAGTTTTCTTGATGGAATGAATGATTTTGAAAACTGTTATTCAATAGCAGAAGAGGCCGCAGTCGCGGTGAACTCCGGTGTGACAGCAATGCATGACGTAAGCAGAGGCGGCATTATGAAGGCACTGTGGGAGATGGCGGAGACGGCAGATGTGGGTATAGAGGTTAATCTTGATAATATTCCTATAAGGCAGCAGACTATAGAACTGTGTGAATATTACAATCTCAATCCATATGAAATGATGTCCACAGGTGCAGTCATAATGGTTACCGAAGATGGAGCCGGACTTGTGTCAGTGCTTTCGCACCGGGGCTATGTTGCAGAAGTAGCGGGACAAACTACGGACAGCAATGACAGAGTATTTATAAGAAATGAAGAAAGAGCATTTATTACACCGCCAAAAGGCGATGAAATATATAAAATTTTTCAGAAAGGAAATGAAAAATGAGAGAGAAAATATTAGCGGTAATAGAAAAAAATTCAAGAATTGATTTAAATGACCTTGCTATAATGCTCGGCGTAAGTGAGGCAGAGGTAGCAAATGAGATAGCTGCGATGGAGAAAGAACAGATAATATGCGGTTATCATACACTTATTAACTGGGACAAGACTTCAAATGAAAAAGTTACGGCACTTATCGAGGTGAAAGTTATACCACAGCGTACTCTCGGTTTTGATAAGATTGCTGAGAGAATGTACAATTATCCGGAAGTCAGGGCAGTTTACCTGATGTCAGGAGGATTTGATTTTACGGTTATCATAGAAGAAAAGACTATGAAAGAGGTTGCACAGTTCGTTACAGACAAGCTTGCAACACTTGATGCGGTACGTGGTACGGCAACACACTTTATATTAAAGAAATATAAGGATCACGGTACTGTTATAGCAGAGAATATTAAAGATGAAAGGATGTTGGTGACACCTTGAGAAATCCATTATCAAAAGTGGTTGAGGACATACAGCCATCGGGAATAAGAAAATTTTTTGACATAGTTAGTGAGATGGAGGATGCCATTTCATTAGGTGTTGGCGAACCTGATTTTGACACACCATGGCATATCAGAGATGAGGGAATCTATTCACTTGAAAGAGGAAAGACTTTCTACACATCAAATGCAGGATTGAAAGAACTTAGAGAAGAGATAAGCAATTATCTTTATAGAAAGATGGAAGTAAAATATGATCCGCTCAAAGAGGTACTTGTAACCGTGGGTGGAAGCGAGGGAATTGACCTTGCCATCCGGGCAATGATAGATCCGGGAGATGAGGTACTTGTTCCGGAGCCGAGTTATGTATCATATGTTCCATGTATAAAGCTTGCATATGGTGTGCCGGTCATAATTGAACTTAAAGAAGAAAATCAGTTCAGACTTACAAAGGAAGAGCTGCTTGAGAAAATAACTGATAAGACAAAGATGCTTGTGTTACCGTTCCCTAACAATCCTACCGGGGCAATAATGAGCAGAAAAGACCTTGAAGATATAGCAGAGGTATGTATAGAGAAAGATATCTTTGTATTATCGGATGAGATATATTCAGAGCTTACATATGGCAATAAACATGTATCCATAGTACAGATTCCGGGAATGAAGGAAAGAACAGTTTTAATTAACGGATTTTCAAAGGCATTTGCCATGACAGGATGGAGACTCGGATATGCAACAGCTCCAGCTGTCATTATGAAACAGATGACCAAAATTCATCAGTTTGCAATAATGTGTGCGCCTACAAACAGCCAGTATGCAGCAGTGGAGGCTTTGAGAAACGGTGATAAGGATGTAGAAGAAATGAGAGAATCCTATGACCAGAGAAGAAGATATCTCATGCATGCATTTAAAGAGATGGGACTTGAATGTTTTGAGCCTTTTGGAGCATTTTATATGTTCCCTAGTATTAAAAAATTCGGCATGACTTCTGATGAATTCGCTAACAGACTTCTTCAGGAAGAAAAAGTGGCAGTAGTGCCGGGAACAGCATTCGGAGCATGTGGAGAGGGATTCTTAAGAATATCTTATGCATATTCAATAGAAAATCTTAAGATAGCACTTGAGAGAATGGCTGACTTTATAAGCAGATTGGAGAACAGATAAAATGCTTAATATTGTTTTACATGAGCCGGAAATTCCACAGAATACCGGAAATATAGGACGTACATGTGTGGCAACGGGTACCAGGCTTCATCTCATAGAGCCGCTTGGATTCAGCATAAGTGACAAGGCGGTAAAGAGAGCAGGAATGGATTACTGGGAACATCTTGATGTGACTGTGTATGAGGATTATGAAGATTTTTGCAAAAGAAATCCCGGTGCTAAAGTGTATATGGCAACAACAAAGGGACCAAATGTATATTCAGATGTAAGCTATGAGCCGGACTGTTATATAATGTTTGGTAAAGAAAGTGGCGGAATACCTGAGGAAATTCTTGTAAATAATCAGGAAAATGCCATAAGGATTCCAATGAATCCAGAGATACGTTCGTTAAATCTGGCAAACTCTGTTGCAATAGTTTTATATGAAGCTTTGAGGCAAAACAACTTTACTGGAATGCAGATGGAAGGGCAATTAAGGAATTTTAAATGGAAATAAGCGATATATTTTATCATATAGACAATGTATATAAAAAAGAACTTGAAAAATGAAAAATTTGGTATATGATATTTATGATGTTAGTATAGACTAACTACTAGATATAGTGTATAATCTAATCGCAAACAAAAAAAAGGAGGAATATTCAATGGTACAGAAAGAACAGTGGAATGGTTTCGAAGGAAGACTGTGGAAAGAAGAAATCAACGTAAGACAGTTTATCCAGGATAACTATACACCATATGATGGAGATGAGTCTTTCCTTGAAGGACCGACAGAGGCAACTGATAAGTTATGGGATGCTTTACAGAAACTCCAGAAAGAAGAAAGAGCAAAGGGCGGAGTACTTGATATGGATACAGAAATCGTATCTTCAATTACTTCACATGGAGCAGGTTATATAGATGAATCTTTAAAAGATTTGGAGCAGGTAGTAGGTTTACAGACAGATAAGCCTTTAAAACGTGCATTTATGCCATATGGTGGTATTAAGATGGCTGAGCAGTCATGCGAGATGTATGGATACACACCAAGTCCGGAACTTCATAAGATATTTACAGAGTACCATAAGACACACAATCAGGCAGTATTTGATGCTTACACACCTGAGATGCGTCTTGCACGTCGTAACAAGATTATGACAGGACTTCCTGATACTTACGGACGTGGACGTATCGTTGGTGATTACAGAAGAGTAGCACTTTACGGTATAGATTTCCTTATCGGGAAGAAGAAGGAAGATTTAGCTAACTGTGGTAACGGAACAATGACAGATGATGTTATCCGTCTCAGAGAAGAGATTGCAGAGCAGATTAAATGCTTAAATGCAATGAAAGAAATGGCTAATATTTACGGTTACGATATTTCAGAGCCGGCTAAGAATGCTAAAGAGGCAGTTCAGTGGTTATACTTCGGATACCTTGCAGCCATCAAGACACAGAATGGTGCAGCCATGAGTATCGGACGTATCTCTACATTCCTTGATATATATATTGAGAGAGACTTAAAGGCAGGAACACTTACAGAGGTTCAGGCACAGGAATTAGTGGATCACCTTACAATGAAGCTCAGAATGGTTAAATTCGCAAGAATTGAATCATACAACCAGTTATTCTCAGGAGATCCTGTATGGGCTACACTTGATCTTGCAGGAACAGGTGTTGACGGACGTTCAATGGTTACAAAGAACGATTATCGTTTCCTTCATACACTTGAGAACATGGGACCGGCTCCAGAGCCAAACCTTACAGTATTCTACTCATCAAGACTTCCTGAGAACTTTAAGAAATATGCTGCAAAGATTTCTATTACAACAAGTTCAATCCAGTACGAGAATGATGACGCTATGAAGCCAGTATGGGGCGATGATTATGCGATCTGCTGTTGTGTATCTGCTACACAGACAGGTAAAGAGATGCAGTTCTTCGGAGCGAGAGCAAACCTTGCTAAGTGTTTATTATACGCAATCAACGGTGGTATTGATGAAAAGACAGGTACCCAGGTAGGACCGGCTTACAGACCTATTACATCTGAATATCTTGATTACGATGAAGTACTTGAGAGATATGATGACATGATGGAATGGCTTGCAGGACTTTATGTAAATACACTTAACTTAATCCAGTATATGCATGATAAATATTACTATGAAGCAGCAGAGTTATCACTCATGGATACAAACCTTAAGCGTACATTCGCTACAGGTATTGCAGGATTCTCACATGTTATCGATTCACTTAGTGCAATCAAGTATGCAAAGGTTAAGACAGTACGTGATGAGAATGGTATTGTTAAGGATTACGAAATCGAGGGAGACTTCCCAAGATACGGTAATGATGATGACAGAGCAGATGAGATCGGTGTATGGTTATTAAGAACATTCATGGATAAGCTTGAGAAACATCACACATACAGAGATTCAGAGCCTACAACATCTATCCTTACAATTACTTCAAACGTAGTATACGGAAAGGCTACAGGATCTATGCCTGACGGACGTAAGGCAGGAGAGCCGCTTTCACCGGGAGCAAACCCAAGTTACGGTGCAGAGAAGAATGGTCTTCTTGCTTCACTTAACTCACTTACAAAGCTTCCTTATGAGTGGGCACTTGATGGTATTTCAAATACACAGACAATCAATCCGGGTGCATTAGGAAACAACGAATCAGATCGTGTTGACAACCTTACACAGGTAATGGACGGATATTTTGATCAGGGTGCACATCACCTTAACGTCAACGTATTTGGTAAAGAGAAGTTAATCGATGCTATGGAACATCCTGAGAAAGAGGAGTATGCAAACTTCACTATCCGTGTATCAGGATACGCAGTTAAGTTCATCGACCTTACTAAGGAGCAGCAGTTAGACGTTATCGCAAGAACATGCCACGATCATATGTAATATAGACATGTGTGACCGGAATGACGGATAACACTGACATGATATAGAATTTTCAAAATCACCAGCAATAATTGATGTGGAAACAGCGTTGATTATTCTGGTGATTTTGTGTATCATTGTATATGAATCAGAAAGGAGTAAAACATGGCTGTAAAAGGAAAAATTCATTCAATAGAAAGCTTCGGTTCAGCCGACGGACCGGGAGTAAGATATATTATATTTTTAAAGGGCTGTAAAATGAGATGCAAATACTGTCATAACCCTGATACATGGGGAGCTGACGGTGTGACCGAGGAGACTGCCGAAGAAGTATTAAAGAAGGCAATGCGTTACAAAAATTATTGGAAGAACAATGGCGGAATAACCGTGAGCGGCGGAGAGGCATTGCTTCAGATAGATTTTCTTATAGAATTATTTAAACTGGCAAAGGAAAATAATGTTCATACAACACTTGACACATCGGGAAATCCTTTTACAAGGGAAGAACCATTCTTTGGAAAGTTCAATGAGCTTATGAAGTATACGGACCTTTATATGTTAGATATCAAGCATATAGATAATGAGGAACACAAAAAACTTACGGGACAACCAAATGAAAATATACTTGATATGGCAAAATATTTATCTGAAAACGGAAAGGCAATGTGGATAAGACATGTATTGGTACCGGGATATACAGATTCAGAAGAACAGCTTACAAGATTAAAGGAATTTATAGACAGCCTTGATACCGTGGACAGGGTTGAAATACTGCCATACCATACATTAGGTGTATTCAAATGGAAAGAACTCGGTATACCGTATGAACTGGAAGATGTTAATCCGCCTACAAAAGAAGAAGTAGAGCGTGCAAAGAGGATTTTGGGAATATGACAAAAAAACAGTTAGCACTGGAAGTAATCAAAAGATTAAAAAAAGAATATCCTGATTCAGATTGTACATTGGAGTACAGTGAAGCGTGGAAACTGTTAGTAAGTGTAAGACTTGCTGCACAGTGTACGGATGCAAGGGTAAATGTTGTTGTGAAGGAGCTGTATAAGGAATATCCTGATATTAATGCACTTGCACAGGCAGATGAAGCAGATATAGAGAGAATAGTAAGACCGTGCGGTCTTGGACGAAGTAAGGCAAGGGACATAAGTGCCTGTATGAAAATGCTCAGAGATGAGTATGACGGAAATGTACCGGATGATTTTAATAAGCTTCTTAAGCTTCCAGGAGTTGGAAGAAAGAGTGCAAATCTCATAATGGGAGATGTATTTGGAAAGCCGGCAATAGTTACGGATACTCACTGTATACGTCTGACAAACAGGATAGGTCTGGTAGATGGTATAAAAGAACCAAAAAAAGTTGAGATGGAATTGTGGAAGATAATACCACCGGAAGAGGGCAGTGATTTTTGTCACAGACTGGTTGATCACGGCAGGGAAGTCTGTACGGCCAGAACAACACCCCATTGTGAAAGGTGCTGTCTTGAGGATGTCTGTAAGAAGAGAATCTGATGGAGCAGGAATATTACTAGTCTTGACAAATATATTAATGTGAAATATAATAATCATCGTGTGCGCATTTATATACATGTTCACATGAAATATGATAAAAGAGGTAAAGAAAATGCTTTTTAATTCACTACATTTCCTGATATTTCTGCCTATAGTGGTTGCTATATATTACATTCTTCCACGTAAGGTGAGATATATCTGGCTGCTTGTTTCAAGCTACTACTTTTATATGTGTTGGAACGCAAAATATGCATTACTTATTCTGTTTTCAACATTTATCACATGGATAAGTGGAATACTTATTGAAAATATTAAGAAAAAAGACTGGGACGAGCATAAGATTGTAAAATACAAAAAGTTGTGCGTGGGTAACAGTTCAGCCGGGGGCTGAATAATATAGTCAAAATAGAGAAAATAAAAAATCTTTTGGTGCGATTTATCCACCAAAAGATTTTTTTTCAACTC
>CACWRR010000027.1 GCA_902763335.1 uncultured Lachnospiraceae bacterium
TACTTGTTAAGTTGATTGAACCGCCGTGTACCGAACGGTACGCACGGTGGTGTGAGAGGTCGGGAAAATTAATTTAATTTTCCCTCCTACTCGATTTTACTTAGGATTCAGATGTCAAAAGCCCCTACGGGGACTAACCAACACAAGTATGTGTATTTGCAAACTAGCTTGCAATACCACATATTGTGCTTGGCTGGTGCGTAGCACCCTTTTGACACCTGAATCTTACTTAGTGAGTTTCTCAAGAGAAAACATAAAAAAAGCTTGACAGAGAAAATAAGAGATGCTAGAATGGAAAATGCACTATTATGGCAAGGTATATTTTGCCATAATGGAATATTTAATATTATGAACCAAGGGGTGAAATGTCAATGGAGAAAAACAGAATACGTCCAATTAAGGCAGGCAAAGGTATCAGAATGAGTTATGCCAGACAAAAAGAGGTACTTGAAATGCCTAATTTGATTGAAATCCAGAAGGATTCATATCAGTGGTTTTTGGACGAAGGACTCAAAGAAGTTTTCAACGACATCTCGCCAATTGAAGATTACAGCGAACATTTAAGTCTTGAATTCGTGGATTTTCAACTGTGTGAAGATGAAGTAAAGTATTCTATTGAAGAGTGCAAAGAGCGAGATGCTACTTATGCTGCTCCGCTCAAAGTCAAAGTGAGACTTCACAACAAAGAAACAGGTGAAATCAGCGAACACGAGATATTTATGGGTGATTTACCTCTTATGACCGCCACAGGAACATTTGTAATAAATGGTGCTGAGCGAGTTATCGTTAGCCAGTTGGTGCGTTCACCGGGTATATACTACGGCATCGCACATGATAAGATTGGTAAGGAGCTGTATTCAAGTACAGTTATTCCTAACAGAGGTGCATGGTTAGAGTATGAGACAGATTCTAATGATGTATTTTATGTTCGTGTGGATAGAACCAGAAAAGTACCTGTGACAGTTCTTATCAGAGCTTTAGGCTATGGAACTAACGCAGAGATTATAGATTTGTTTGGTGAAGAACCAAAACTTTTGGCTACATTTGAGAAGGACACTTCTGATAACTATCAGGATGGTCTTTTAGAGTTGTACAAGAAAATAAGACCGGGTGAACCGCTTTCGGTAGAGAGTGCTGAATCGCTTATAGCCGGTATGTTTTTTGATGCAAGAAGATATGATTTGGCAAAAGTGGGAAGATATAAATTTAATAAGAAACTTTCATTTAAGAACAGATTAACAGGTCACGTTCTTGCAGAAGAAGTTGTTGATATGACAACAGGTGAGATAATTGCCGAGGCAGGAACAACAGTTGATGAAGATATGGCAGGCGAGATTCAGAACGCAGCCGTACCTTATGTTATGGTGCAGACAGAAGAGAGAAATGTTAAAGTTATATCAAATATGATGGTTGATATCAATCATTATGTTGATTTTGACTGCAAAGAACTCGGTATAACTGAAAACGTATTCTATCCTGTACTTGCAACTATTCTTGAAGAAAATGATACAGAGGAAGATTTAAAGGATGCAATCCGCAAAAATGTTACGGAACTTATTCCTAAACATATAACAAAAGAGGATATTATAGCATCTATAAACTACAATATGCATCTTGAGTGGGGAATCGGTAATTCAGATGATATCGATCACCTTGGAAACAGACGTATACGTGCAGTAGGTGAATTGCTTCAGAACCAGTACAGAATCGGTCTTTCAAGAATGGAAAGAGTAGTAAGGGAAAGAATGACTACTCAGGATCTTGAAGGGGTATCACCTCAGTCACTTATCAATATTAAACCTGTTACAGCAGCTGTAAAGGAATTCTTCGGAAGTTCACAGTTGTCACAGTTTATGGATCAGAACAACCCTCTTGGTGAGCTTACACATAAGAGACGTTTATCTGCATTGGGACCAGGTGGTTTGTCAAGAGACCGTGCCGGATTCGAGGTTCGAGATGTACATTATACACATTACGGAAGAATGTGCCCTATAGAGACACCTGAAGGACCTAACATTGGTCTTATCAACTCACTTGCTTCATATGCAAGAATTAATCAGTATGGATTTATAGAGGCTCCTTACAGAAAGTTAGACAAAACTGATCCTTCAAATCCTAAGGTTACAGATGAAGTTATTTATCTTACAGCCGACGAAGAAGACAGATATGTAGTAGCACAGGCTAATGAGCCGTTAGATGAAGAAGGACATTTTATCAGCAACAACGTTTCAGGACGTTATAGAGAAGAGACATCAGAATTTGAGAAGAAGAAAGTTGACTTAATGGACGTTTCTCCTAGAATGGTATTCTCAGTTGCTACATCAATGATTCCGTTCCTTCAGAATGATGATGCTAACCGAGCACTTATGGGATCAAACATGCAGAGACAGGCCGTTCCACTTCTTACAACAGAAGCACCTGTTATCGGTACAGGTATGGAGACTAAGGCTGCGGTTGACTCAGGTGTGTGTGTGGTTGCAAAGAGAGATGCTACAGTTGAGCGTTCTACTTCAAAGGAAATTACATTAAGATATGATGATGATAAGTCTACAGAGACATATAAACTCATTAAATTCTCAAGAAGTAACCAGAGCAACTGCTATAACCAGAGACCTATCGTATTCAAGGGTGATCATGTAGTTAAAGGTCAGGTAATTGCTGACGGAGCTTCAACATCAAATGGTGAGCTTGCTCTTGGTAAGAATCCACTTATCGGATTTATGACATGGGAAGGTTACAACTACGAGGATGCGGTTCTGTTAAGTGAAAGACTTGTCAGAGATGATGTTTATACATCAGTTCATATAGAGGAATATGAATCAGAGGCACGAGATACAAAACTCGGACCTGAAGAGATTACAAGAGATGTTCCGGGTGTTGGTGATGATGCACTTAAGAATCTCGATGAGAGAGGAATTATCCGTATAGGTGCAGAGGTACGTGCCGGAGATATTCTTGTAGGTAAGGTTACTCCTAAGGGAGAGACAGAGCTTACTGCTGAAGAGAGACTTTTAAGAGCAATCTTCGGTGAGAAAGCAAGAGAAGTAAGAGATACATCATTAAAGGTTCCTCATGGTGAATATGGTATTGTTGTTGATGCAAAAGTATTTACAAGAGAGAACGGTGATGAATTATCACCTGGTGTAAATGAACATGTTCGTATATATATAGCACAGAAGAGAAAGATATCCGTCGGAGATAAGATGGCCGGACGTCATGGTAACAAGGGTGTGGTTTCCCGTGTATTACCTGTAGAAGATATGCCATTCCTTCCAAACGGAAGACCGCTTGATATCGTGCTTAATCCACTTGGTGTGCCTTCGCGTATGAATATCGGTCAGGTACTTGAGATTCATCTCAGTCTTGCAGCTAAAGCGTTAGGACTTAATGTATCTACACCTGTATTTGACGGTGCAGATGAGAAAGACATCATGGATACATTAGAGATGGCGAACGATTATGTAAATGGTGAATGGGATGATTTCAAAGAGAAATATAAGGATTATCTTGATGAAGGAATAATGCAGTATCTTGGTAATCATCTTGAACATAGAGAGTTGTGGAAAGGTGTTCCAATTACAAGGGACGGCAAAGTACAGTTGAGAGACGGACGTACAGGTGAGTTCTTTGATGGAAAAGTTACAATAGGACACATGCATTACCTGAAACTTCATCATCTGGTTGATGATAAGATTCATGCCCGTTCAACAGGTCCTTACTCACTCGTAACACAGCAGCCACTCGGTGGTAAAGCACAGTTTGGTGGTCAGCGTTTCGGAGAGATGGAGGTTTGGGCACTTGAAGCATACGGTGCTGCATATACATTGCAGGAGATTCTTACAGTTAAGTCCGATGACGTTGTAGGACGTGTTAAGACTTACGAAGCTATCATTAAAGGTGAGAATATTCCTGAGGCAGGTATACCTGAGTCATTCAAGGTATTGTTAAAAGAGCTTCAGTCTCTTGCACTTGATGTAAAAGTATTAAAGGATGATAATACAGAAGTAGAATTAATGGAAAGCATTGATTACGGTGACACTGACATTAATTCAATTCTTTCTGAGGAAGACAGAAAATATCACAGAGAAGAAGATTTAGCTTCTATGGGATATCAGGAACAGGCATTCGAGGGTGAAGAACTTGTGAGTGTCGATGAAGGAGAAGATGAAAGTGAAGAACTTTCAGAAGATGATTTCTCAGATGATTATAGTAGTGATGAAGAATAGAAGGGAGTGTCTTGAATGCCTGAAACAACAAACGAGACTTATCAGCCAATGACATTTGATAAAATTCGTATAGGTCTTGCATCACCTGAAAAAATCAGGGAATGGTCAAGAGGAGAAGTTAAAAAGCCGGAGACTATCAATTACAGAACATTAAAACCTGAAAAGGATGGTCTGTTCTGTGAAAGAATATTCGGACCTAGCAAAGACTGGGAGTGTCATTGTGGAAAATATAAAAAAATAAGATATAAAGGTGTAATCTGTGACCGTTGTGGTGTTGAGGTTACAAAGTCAAGCGTAAGAAGAGAGCGTATGGGTTCTATCGAGCTTGCAGCACCTGTATCACATATATGGTATTTCAAGGGAATTCCTAGTAGAATGGGACTCATACTTGATTTATCACCTAGAGTACTTGAAAAGGTATTATATTTCGCATCATATATAGTTCTTGATCAGGGAGAGACAGACCTGCAGTATAAGCAGGTACTCTCTGAAAAAGAATTCAGAGATGCATATGATAAATGGGGAAATGCATTCAGAGTAGGAATGGGTGCTGAGGCGGTACTTGAGCTTCTTGAAGCAATTGATCTTGAGAAAGAGTCAGTTGAGTTAAAGAGTGCACTTGAAGGCTCATCAGGTCAGAAACGTGCGCGTATTGTAAAGAGGCTTGAGGTTATCGAGGCTTTCAGAGCATCAGGAAACAAACCTTCATGGATGATATTACAGGTAATACCTGTAATCCCACCGGATTTAAGACCTATGGTACAGCTTGATGGAGGACGTTTTGCAACATCTGACTTGAATGATCTGTATCGTAGAATTATCAATAGAAATAACCGTCTTCAGAGACTTTTAGAGCTTGGAGCACCTGAGATTATCGTAAGAAACGAGAAGAGAATGCTTCAGGAAGCTGTTGATGCTCTTATAGATAACGGTAGAAGAGGAAGACCTGTAACAGGACCTGGAAACAGAGCATTAAAATCATTATCTGATATGCTTAAAGGTAAACAGGGACGTTTCCGTCAGAACCTTCTCGGAAAGCGTGTTGACTATTCAGGACGTTCAGTTATCGTAGTAGGACCGGAACTTAAGATTTACCAGTGTGGTCTTCCTAAAGAGATGGCAATAGAGCTTTTTAAGCCATTCGTTATGAAGGAACTTGTAGCAAATGGAACAGCACATAATATTAAGAGTGCAAAGAAAATGGTTGAAAGACTCCAGACAGAAGTGTGGGATGTACTTGAAGACGTAATTAAGGAGCATCCGGTTATGCTGAACCGTGCCCCGACTCTTCACAGACTCGGAATTCAGGCATTTGAGCCTATACTTGTTGAAGGTAAGGCTATTAAACTTCACCCACTTGTTTGTACAGCGTTCAACGCCGATTTCGATGGTGATCAGATGGCTGTCCATCTTCCACTTTCAGTTGAAGCACAGGCAGAGTGCCGATTCCTTCTTCTCTCGCCTAACAACCTGTTAAAACCTTCTGACGGTGCGCCGGTTGCCGTTCCTTCACAGGATATGGTACTTGGTATATATTACCTTACTCAGGAAAGAGAAGGCGATAAGGGTGAAGGTAAGATATTTAAAGGAATTAATGAAGCACTTTTAGCTTATGAAAATGGAGCTATAACACTTCATTCAAAGATAAAGGTAAGAGTAACAAGAGAAGTTGACGGAAAAGTCTTAACCGGACCTGTAGAGTCAACACTTGGAAGATTTATATTTAATGAAATACTTCCTCAGGATCTCGGACTTACAAAACGTGAAACAGAAGAAGACATGTTAAAACTCGAGGTTGATTACCATGTTGGTAAGAAACAGTTAAAGAAGATTCTCGAGAAAGTTATTAATGTTCACGGAGCAACAAAGACTGCTGAAGTACTTGATGACATAAAGGCAATGGGATATAAATATTCAACAAGAGCAGCAATGACTGTTTCAATTTCGGATATGACTATTCCAAAAGAAAAACAGCCTATACTTGCTGAGGCAGAGCAGACAGTTGAAAAGATTACAAAGAACTTCAAACGTGGTTTCATAACTGATGAAGAAAGATATAAAGAAGTTATCAGAACATGGCAGGATGCCGATGACAGAATTACACATGCACTGTTGACAGGTCTTGATAAATATAACAATATTTTCATGATGGCGGATTCCGGAGCCCGTGGTTCTGACAAACAGATTAAACAGCTTGCAGGTATGCGTGGACTCATGGCTGATACAACAGGTAGAACTATCGAACTTCCTATCACATCAAACTTCCGTGAGGGACTTGATGTATTGGAGTACTTTATTTCAGCTCATGGAGCAAGAAAAGGACTTTCAGATACAGCTCTCCGTACAGCCGATTCAGGATACCTTACAAGACGTCTTGTAGATGTATCTCAGGAACTTATTATTCACGAGGTTGACTGTAGCGTCGGAAGAGAGATTCCATTTATGGAAGTCAAAGCATTTGCAAATGGTTCAGAGTCTATAGAGTCTCTTGAAGAGAGAATAACAGGACGTTATTCAGCAGAGACAATATATGATGAAAACGGTGAGATTATCGTAAAGAAGAATCATATGATTACTCCTAAGAGAGCAGCAAAGGTTGTTGCTACAGGAAGAGAATCAGTTAAGATAAGAACAATCCTTACATGTAGAGCTCATGACGGTGTTTGTGCAAAATGTTATGGTGCTAACATGGCAACAGGTCAGGCTGTTCAGGTCGGTGAGGCTGTAGGTATCATAGCTGCACAGTCAATCGGTGAGCCTGGTACACAGCTTACTATGCGTACTTTCCATACTGGTGGTGTTGCCGGTGGAGATATTACACAGGGTCTTCCTAGAGTAGAAGAGTTATTTGAGGCAAGAAAGCCAAAGGGCCTTGCAATAATAACAGAAATACCTGGTAGAGCCGAGATAAAGGATACAAAGAAAAAACGTGAAATTATCGTAACAGATAATGAGACAGGTAACTCAAAGACATACCTCATTCCTTATGGATCAAGAATTAAGATTCAGGATGGCGTAATGTTAGAGGCCGGTGATGAACTTACAGAAGGTAGTGTAAACCCACATGATATTCTTAGAATAAAAGGTGTCAGAGCAGTACAGGATTACATGATCAAAGAAGTTCAGAACGTATACAGACTTCAGGGTGTTGAGATCAACGATAAACATATAGAGGTTATCGTAAGACAGATGCTTAAGAAGATAAGAATCGAGTCAAGCGGAGACAGTGATTTCTTACCTGGTACAACAGTTGATGTACTTGATTTCAATGATGTAAATGAGAAGCTTGAGGAAGAAGGCAAGGAACTTGCCGAAGGTAAGCAGATAATGCTCGGTATAACTAAAGCATCACTTGCTACAAATTCATTCCTTTCAGCAGCATCATTCCAGGAGACAACTAAGGTTCTTACAGAAGCAGCAATCAATGGTAGGGAAGATCCACTTGTAGGATTAAAAGAAAATGTTATCATTGGTAAGCTTATACCGGCAGGTACCGGAATGAAGAGATACCGTTCAGTAAAACTTGATACTGAGTCAGATGAGTTTATGCTCAGTGAAGAAGATGAATTGGATGATATTGTTGATATGCCGGAAGACGGTGAAGAAGTAACAGAAGATGTAGATAATACATCAGAAGAAAACGATGTCGAAGTTGAAATAAATGAAATAGACGAAGAGACAGATGTTCCTGAAGTAGATACTGAGGAATAAAGTTTTTATCATAGAAGGGTGCTGTATTACAGTGCCCTTCTTCGTTATCAGGAGAGTGTGTATGAGAATAAAAAAAATAATGATAATATTTGTGGCAGTGATTATGTTGTGGGGTGTGACAGCCATAAACACATATGCGGATGAAAATGAAGAACATGTTTATATTATAAAGATAAACAGGGTTCAAAATTGCGTAACAATATATCTCAATGATCCGGGAATGGATTATGCCACACCGTATAAGAGCATGACATGTTCTACGGCTGCCCAGATTGAGAATACCCCTTTGGGTTCGTTTACCATTTCGGAAAAGAAGGATTGGGGAAAACTTGTGGATGGTTCATGGGGGCAGTATTGTAGCAGAGTGGAAGGACAGATAATGATTCATTCTGTACCATATACTGATAAGAGAAATGACAGTCTGGAAGTAGAAGAATATAATAAACTCGGTGAACCGGCATCATTGGGCTGCATAAGGCTGAGAGCCGTGGATGCACAGTGGATATATGATAATTGTAAAGAGGGAACAGAAGTTGTTATATATGATGATGAGGTTTCAGCGGGACCGCTTGGCAAGCCTGATATAGCAAAGATTCCGGAAGGATATGAAAATGAGGGATGGGATCCTACGGATACAAATCCTGATAATCCTTGGAATAATCTGCAGCCTGTAATAAATGGAGCAACTGATATAGATACAGATGAAGGCGAAAGTGTCAATCTAACTGAAAATATCTCTGCTGTTGATATCTGTGGGGCAGATATAAGAGACAGAGTCAGAGTCGATGGGGATTATGATTTTAATGTTCCGGGAGAATATGAACTTCAGTATGTGGTTACCGACGGTTATGAACATTCTGCGGCAGTTCCGTTTAAACTTACGGTCAGAAAAGTCGAAGAAGAAACCACGGAAAAATCACAAAACATAAAACAAAAAGATGCAGAGCCAAAGACCGGGGTCGGACCTGTAATGAAGATTATATTTTTTGCAGTGTGTACCTTTGCCGTGGCAACATTAATTGTCAAGAAAAAGTAAAATATCTATTGACATTTAATATTTGAATATATATAATAAAAAAGCATGTGTATATATGTTCAGACATATTTATGCATAAATGTAGAAATGTGACTACAAACAATAATTCTAACAGGAGGTGAAAACGCATGCCTACATTTAACCAGTTAGTAAGAAAAGGAAGAAAGACAGCTGAAAAGAAGTCAACTGCACCTGCACTTTTAAAGGGATACAACTCTTTACAGAAGAAAGCAATTGATACAGCTTCTCCACAGAAGAGAGGAGTTTGTACAGCAGTTAAGACAGCTACTCCTAAGAAGCCTAACTCAGCGCTTAGAAAAATCGCCAGAGTTCGTCTTTCAAACGGTATCGAAGTAACAAGTTACATTCCGGGAGAAGGTCATAACCTTCAGGAACATAGTGTTGTTCTTATTCGTGGTGGAAGAGTAAAGGATTTACCAGGTACAAGATACCATATCGTTAGAGGTACACTTGATACAGCAGGTGTAGCTAAGAGACGTCAGGCTCGTTCTAAATACGGCGCAAAGAGACCGAAGGACGCAAAATAGGAATAATCACAGGTTGAATGATTAAGTGCCCGGAATTAGAAATATTGTTTATAGTTTTTTAGATAAAATTCTTTACAATTATTATTTAAGCCCGTGCGCG
This sequence comes from uncultured Lachnospiraceae bacterium, assembly GCA_902763335.1. GTDB lineage: Bacteria > Bacillota > Clostridia > Lachnospirales > Lachnospiraceae > UBA2821. The sequence goes on from CACWRR010000027.1 coordinate 9,622, forward strand.
AACACAACAAAGTGAGTACCGATGATTTAATTAAATTTATTAAGGAGGGAAGAACCGTGCCACGTAAAGGACATACTCAGAAAAGAGACGTATTAGCAGATCCTATGTACAATAATAAAGTGGTATCTAAGCTTATCAACAACGTTATGTTAGATGGTAAGAAAGGTGTTGCTCAGAAAATCGTATATGGAGCATTTGCAAGAGTTGAAGAAAAAGCTGGAAAGCCAGCAATCGATGTATTTGAGGAAGCTATGAATAACGTTATGCCTGTTCTCGAAGTAAAGGCAAGACGTATAGGTGGAGCAACATATCAGGTACCTATCGAGGTTAGAGCAGACAGAAGACAGGCTTTAGCACTTCGTTGGCTTACAGGATACTCTCGTAAGAGAGGCGAGAAGACTATGGAAGAAAAACTCGCTAACGAGATTTTAGATGCAGCTAACAATACAGGCGCATCTGTTAAGAAAAAAGAAGATATGCACAAAATGGCAGAAGCAAACAAAGCTTTCGCTCATTACAGATTCTAATTATTTCTATAAGAAGAATTACAGTGATTATTTAGTTGCATAGATAGAAATATAAGGAGGAAGTAACCTTGGCTGGAAGAGAATATCCACTTGAAAGAACAAGAAACATTGGTATTATGGCTCATATCGATGCTGGTAAAACAACATTAACAGAGCGTATCTTATATTATACCGGTGTAAATCATAAAATCGGTGATACACACGAAGGTACTGCAACAATGGACTGGATGGCCCAGGAGCAGGAAAGAGGTATCACAATCACTTCAGCAGCTACAACTTGCCATTGGACACTTGAGGAAAATGGTAAGAAAAAGGCAGGCGCTCAAGAGCATCGTATCAACATCATTGATACTCCGGGACACGTTGACTTTACTGTAGAGGTTGAGCGTTCACTCAGAGTACTTGATGGTGCTGTAGGTGTATTTGATGCACAGAACGGTGTTGAGCCACAGTCAGAGAATGTATGGCGTCAGGCTGATACTTATGGTGTTCCACGTATGGCATTCATGAACAAGATGGATAAGGTTGGTGCAGATTTCTTTGGATCATGTAATCAGCTTATTACAAAACTTGGAAAGAATCCAGTACTCATACAGATTCCAATCGGTAAGGAAGATTCATTTGCAGGTATCATCGACTTATTCGAGATGCAGGCTTATACATTCAACAACGATAAGGGTGATGACATCACTATCGGTGAGATTCCTGATGATCTTAAGGATAAGGCAGCAGAATATCATGACAAGCTCGTTGAGCAGGTTGTTGAACTTGATGAAGACCTTATGGAGAAATATCTTGAAGGTGAAGAAGTTACAGTACCAGAGCTTAAGGCAGCATTAAGAAAAGGGACTATAGCTGGTGAGGCAATTCCTTGTCTTTGTGGTACAGCTTACAAGAACAAAGGTGTACAGAAACTTCTTGATGCCATTCTTGAATATATGCCGGCTCCAACAGATGTACCAGACATCACAGGAACGGATATGGATGGAAATGAAGTTACAGTTAAATCTTCAGATGATGAGCCATTTGCAGCTTTAGCATTTAAGATTATGACTGACCCATTCGTAGGTAAGTTAGCATTCTTCAGAGTTTATGCAGGTACATTAAATTCAGGTTCTTATGTACTTAACTCTACAAAGAATAAGAAAGAAAGAGTTGGACGTATCCTTCAGATGCATGCCAACAACAGAAAAGAAATAGATATAGTTTATTCAGGAGATATCGCTGCTGCAGTTGGTCTTAAAGTAACAACTACAGGTGATACTATCTGTGATGAACAGCATCCTGTAATCTTAGAGTCTATGGAATTCCCAGAGCCGGTTATCGAGCTTGCTATTGAGCCTAAGACAAAAGATGCTCAGGGTAAGATGGGTGAAGCTTTAGCAAAACTTGCTGAAGAAGATCCAACATTCAGAGCTCATACTGATAAAGAAACAGGTCAGACAATCATCGCCGGAATGGGTGAGCTTCATCTTGACATTATCGTTGACAGACTTCTTCGTGAGTTCAAGGTAGAAGCTAATGTAGGTGCTCCACAGGTTGCTTATAGAGAGGCAATCACAAAAGCAGTTGACGTTGACAGCAAGTACGCTAAACAGTCAGGTGGACGTGGACAGTACGGACATTGTAAGGTTAAATTTGAGCCTATGGATGCAAACGGTGAAGAGTTATTCAAGTTTGAGTCAACAGTAGTTGGTGGTTCTATTCCTAAGGAATATATCCCGGCTGTTGGTGAAGGTATTGAAGAAGCAACAAAATCAGGTATCCTTGCAGGATTCCCTGTTGTTGGTGTTCACGCTACAGTATATGATGGATCTTATCATGAAGTCGATTCATCAGAAATGGCATTCCACATTGCCGGATCTATGGCATTTAAAGATGCTATGCAGAAGGCAAACCCGGTAATCCTTGAGCCTATCATGAAGGTTGAGGTAACTACACCTGAGGAATACATGGGTAACGTTATCGGTGGTCTTAACTCTCGTCGTGGACGTATCGAGAGCATGGAAGACATAAGCGGTGGTAAGATGATTAAAGCATTTGTTCCACTTGCAGAAATGTTCGGATATGCTACAGTTCTTCGTTCAGATACACAGGGACGTGGAAACTACTCTATGTTCTTCGAGAAGTACGAGCAGGCTCCAAAGAACGTTCAGGAAAATGTTATTGCAAACAGAACAAAATAGTACTTGAAAATATTTCTAATTTGAAATATAATTTTATATAGCCGAGCCCATATTGGGCATAATAAATAATAATAGTTTTTTAAGGAGGAATTACAACAATGGCTAAAGCTAAATTTGAAAGAAGTAAACCACATTGTAACATCGGTACAATTGGTCACGTTGATCATGGTAAAACAACTTTAACAGCTGCTATCACAAAGACACTTTCTGAGAGAGTAGCAGGAAACGCAGCAGTTGATTTCGAAAACATCGATAAAGCTCCAGAGGAAAGAGAAAGAGGTATCACAATCTCTACAGCTCACGTTGAGTACGAGACAGAGAAGAGACATTACGCTCACGTTGACTGCCCGGGACATGCTGACTACGTTAAGAACATGATCACAGGTGCTGCACAGATGGATGGTGCTATCCTCGTTGTTGCTGCTACTGATGGTGTTATGGCTCAGACAAAAGAGCATATCCTTTTAAGCCGTCAGGTAGGTGTACCTTATATCGTTGTATTCATGAACAAATGTGATATGGTTGACGATCCAGAGCTTCTTGAATTAGTTGAGATGGATATCAGAGACTTATTAAATGAATATGAGTTCCCAGGTGATGATACACCAATCATCCAGGGTTCAGCTCTTAAAGCTCTTGAAGATCCTTCAAGCGAGTGGGGCGACAAGATTATGGAATTAATGGATGCTGTTGATTCTTACATCCCAGATCCACAGAGAGATACAGATAAGCCTTTCTTAATGCCAGTTGAGGACGTATTCACAATCACAGGTCGTGGTACAGTTGCTACAGGTAGAGTAGAAAGAGGAACACTTCACCTTAACGATGAGGTTGAAATCCTTGGTGTTCATGAAGATGTTCGTAAGACAGTTGTAACAGGTATCGAGATGTTCAGAAAGCTTCTTGATGAGGCTCAGGCTGGAGATAACATCGGAGCACTTCTTCGTGGTATCCAGAGAACAGATATCGAAAGAGGACAGGTTATTGCTAAGCCAGGTACTGTAACATGCCATAAGAAATTTACAGCTCAGGTTTACGTATTAACAAAAGACGAAGGTGGACGTCATACTCCATTCTTCAACAACTATCGTCCACAGTTCTACTTCAGAACAACGTAACAGGTGTTTGTGAGTTACCAGAAGGTACAGAGATGTGCATGCCTGGTGATAACGTAGAGATGACAGTTGAGCTCATCCACCCAATCGCTATGGAGCAGGGACTTGGTTTCGCTATCCGTGAAGGTGGTAGAACAGTAGGATCTGGAAAGGTTGCTACAATCATCGAATAATCTGTACGTTAATTACGAGAAGATTTTAGATAAGTATATGAAGTCCAGAGAGTGCGTGCACTCTTCTGGGCTTTTTATATTTATAGTATTAATGCGGATTGGAGGTAAGTATGAAAAAAATAGCTATATTTTTCCCAGGAATAGGTTACCATTGTGATAAACCATTGTTATATTATAGTAGAAAAATTGTGGTAGAAAATGGATATACTGAGTGTATGAATCTGGATTACAAATATGATGGAAAGGGGATACGCGGCGATGAACATAAAATGCAGGAAGCATTTGAATCACTGTATGCTCAGGCAGAGAAAATGCTTGTAAAAGTGAAATTAGATGAGTATGATGATGTTTTATTTGTATCAAAAAGCGTTGGTACAATAATTTCTTCAGCGTATGCAGAAAAACAAAATATAAAATGCAGACAAATTTTATACACGCCATTAAAGCAGACATATCAGTTTAAGCATGAGGATGCCGTAGCGTTTATAGGAACAAGTGATCCCTGGAGTAATACTGAAGAAGTGGTAAGACTTAGCAGAGAGCAGAATGTAACAATACATGTATATAATGAAGCAAATCATTCGCTTGAAACATCAGATATATTAGAAAGTATAAAGATATTAGAAAATGTAATGAAAAAAACAAAAGAATACATATAAATAAAAACCGATATGATATAAATTCATATCGGTTATCTTTTGTTTAGTTTTCACCATCTAAGATTTTAGCTATTATAGCGATATTTTTCTCGTATGTAGCTCTCATTTCTACAAGATGTTCTTTACCTGCATCTGTAATGTGGTAATACACACGTTTCATTTTCTTACCAACTGTCATAGAGTAGAATGTAACATCACCTTTATCTTTTAAACGATTAAGGATTGTATACATAGAGCCCTCAAGTAATGTAAGTTCGCCATTACTTCTTCTTTTAATTTCCTGAACGAGCTGATATCCATACATATCTTCTTCTGTAAGAAGTGTTAAAAGTATAACATCAACTGAAGCTCTTTTCAAGTTCGTTACCATTGTATTCATACCTTTTATACCTGACTCTTTCTTTAGATTTTATAAACGGCAACTAAATATAGTTACCTAAACGGTATGATATCACAGATATAAGTATAAATCAATACATTTATTTAGAAAAATATGAATATAATAAAAAATATTAAAAATGTCGATTCTTATATAATTTTTGTTTGATTTTACATATATGATGTATTATAATCACAAAGTAATATAAGGTCGGCATGTCCGGATTAGTCTAGTTAGTCAAAGGAGTTAGAACATGGGTTCAGTTCATATTCAGGAAGAGTTAGAGGACAGTCTGCATGAAGAATGCGGAGTTTTTGGAATATATGATTTTGATGGTAATGATATAGCATCAACCATATATTACGGTTTGTTTGCACTTCAGCACAGAGGACAGGAAAGCTGCGGTATAGCTGTCAGTGATACAAACGGACCAAAGGGACAGGTATCGGTTCATAAGGGTATGGGACTTGTAAATGAAGTATTTACACAGGAGGAGCTTCAGAAGTTAAAGGGTAACATCGGTGTTGGACACACAAGATACTCTACAGCCGGAAGCAGTACAAGAGAAAATGCACAGCCGTTGGTACTTAACTATGTTAAGGGTACATTAGGACTTGCACACAATGGGAATTTGATAAATGCACTTGAGCTTAGAAAGGAACTTGAGTACACGGGAGCTATTTTTCAGACAACCATTGATTCTGAGGTTATAGCATACCACATTGCCAGAGAGAGGATAAAGACATCTACTGTAGAAGCTGCTGTTAAAAATGCAATGAAGAAGATAAAAGGTGCTTATTCGCTTATTGTAATGAGTCCGAGAAAGCTTATCGGAGCAAGGGATCCGTTTGGATTTAAACCACTCTGTATAGGAAAGAGAGATAATGCATATATACTGGCATCAGAGACCTGTGCACTTGATACTATCGGAGCAGAATTTGTAAGAGATGTGCTTCCGGGCGAAATAGTTACCATAAATGAAGACGGAATACAGTCAGATACCAGTCTGTGCCTGCCAAAGGAGAAGGAAGCAAGATGTATATTTGAATATATATATTTCTCAAGACCGGACAGTATAATAGATGGAGTATCAGTGTATCATTCAAGAATAATGGCAGGAAGATATCTTGCAAAAGATCATCCTGTAGAAGCTGACGTAGTAGTCGGAGTACCTGAATCAGGAAATGCGGCAGCACTTGGATATTCACTGGAGTCAGGCATACCATATGGTACGGCGTTTGTAAAGAATGGTTATGTAGGAAGAACATTTATAAAACCAAAGCAGAGTAACAGAGAGTCAAGTGTTCGTGTTAAACTTAATGTTTTAAAGGAAGCAGTTGCAGGAAAAAGAGTAATAATGATTGATGATTCTATAGTGAGAGGAACTACCAGTGACAGAATTGTCGGAATGTTGAAAGAGGCAGGCGCGACAGAAGTACATGTGAGGATAAGTTCGCCACCGTTTATCAGTGAGTGCTATTTTGGAACTGACATTCCATCAAAAGAACAGCTTATCGCACATAACAGAACTGTAGAAGACATTAGAAAGATTATAGGAGCAGACTCACTCGGCTATCTTGAAATAAACAGACTATCCGAGATGGTAAACGGACTTCCGATATGTACGGGATGCTTTAACGGAAAATATCCGTTAGAGCCACCGAAAGAGGATATCAGAGGTTCATACGAAAAATAAATTAAGAAAGGCATGGTAAAAACATGAGAGACAGATATCAAAGCCCATTATCAGAGAGATATGCAAGTAAGGAGATGCAGTATATTTTTTCTCCTGACAAGAAATTCAAAACATGGAGAAAACTCTGGATTGCACTTGCAGAGACAGAGAAAGAGTTAGGACTTAATATCACAGATGAACAGATAGAGGAATTAAAGGCACATGCAGATGATATTAATTATGATGTTGCAAAAGAGAGAGAAGCACTGGTAAGACATGACGTAATGTCACATGTATACGCATACGGTGTTCAGTGTCCTAAGGCAAAAGGTATTATCCATCTTGGAGCAACTTCATGTTATGTGGGTGATAATACTGATATTATCATTATGACAGAGGGATTAAAGCTTGTAAGAAAGAAACTTATAAATGTTATAAATGAGCTTGCAAAATTTGCAAATGAATATAAGGCACAGCCTACACTTGCTTTCACACATTTTCAGCCGGCACAGCCTACTACAGTAGGAAAGAGAGCTACACTATGGATGCAGGAACTCTTAATTGACCTTGAAGATATTGATTATGTTATCGATACAATGAAACTTCTGGGTTCAAAGGGAACTACAGGTACACAGGCAAGCTTCCTTGAATTATTTGAGGGAGATCATGAAAAAGCACGTAAAGTAGATAAAATGATAGCTGAAAAGATGGGATTTAAAGCATGCCAGCCTGTATCAGGTCAGACTTACTCAAGAAAAGTGGACACAAGGGTATTAAATGTCCTTGCAGGAATTGCAGCAAGTGCTCATAAGTTCTCAAATGATATCAGATTATTACAGCACTTAAAAGAAGTTGAGGAGCCGTTTGAGAAGAACCAGATAGGTTCATCAGCTATGGCATATAAGAGAAATCCGATGAGAAGTGAGAGAATCGCATCCCTTGCAAATTATGTTATGGTTGATGCATTAAATCCGGCAATTACATCGGCTACACAGTGGTTCGAGAGAACACTTGATGATTCTGCAAACAAGAGAATAAGTGTTCCGGAGGCATTTCTTGCAATAGACGGTATACTTGATCTGTATCTCAACGTTGTAGATGGACTTGTGGTATATCCTAAGGTTATCGAAAAACATATGATGGCAGAACTTCCGTTCATGGCTACAGAAAATATTATGATGGATGCCGTAAAGGCAGGTGGAGACAGACAGGAACTTCATGAGAAGATTCGTCAGCTCTCCATGGAAGCAGGAAAGAACGTTAAGCAGGAAGGAAAAGATAATAATCTTCTTGAACTTATAGCAGCAGATCCTGCATTTAACATGACAATAGACGAGCTTAAGAAATCAATGGATCCGATAAAATATGTCGGACGTTCAAAGGAACAGGTTGAGGAATTCTTAAGTGAAGTTGTAAATCCTATACTTGAGGATAACAAAGATATTCTTGGAATGACAGCTCAGATAAATGTTTAAAAAATGAGTATTATTAATTTTACTTATTAGAAAAAATGTGATATACTACTATGCGGTGATTATGTGTATAGAGTATATCACATTTTTATGTTAAAAAGAAAAACCGTAATGAAAGGATAGGTAATCTATGGTTAAAGCGATCGTTGGAGCATGCTGGGGAGACGAGGGAAAAGGTAAGATAACAGATATGTTGGGAGAATCATCTGATATTATTGTAAGATTTCAGGGTGGTTCAAATGCCGGACATACTATTATAAATGAATATGGTAAATTTGCATTACATCTGCTCCCATCAGGAGTATTTTACAATCATACTACGTCTATTATAGGAAACGGAGTGGCACTTAACATTCCATATCTTGTAAAGGAAATAAATGATATTGTAAGCAAGGGAGTACCAAAACCAAAGATTTTAGTATCTAACAGAGCACAGATACTTATGCCATATCATATATTATTTGACCAGTATGAAGAGGAAAGACTTGGTAAGAAGTCTTTTGGTTCTACTAAGTCAGGTATAGCTCCTTTCTATTCAGATAAATATGCAAAGATAGGATTCCAGGTGTCAGAGCTTTTTGATGATGCCGTATTGGAGGAAAAAGTTGAGAGAATATGTGAGATGAAGAATGTAATGCTTGAGCATATGTACCATAAGCCAAAGCTTGATCCTAAGGAACTTTTAGCTACACTTCATGAGTACAGAGATATGGTTGAGCCGTATGCATGCGATACATCTGCATTTTTACATGACGCCATAAAAGCAGGCAAAAACATTTTACTTGAGGGCCAGTTAGGTTCACTTAAAGATCCTGATTTTGGAATTTACCCAATGGTAACATCTTCATCTACACTTGCAGCATACGGTGCAATAGGTGCAGGTATTCCGCCGTATGAGATTAAGGAAATCATCACAGTTGTTAAAGCATATTCAAGTGCCGTAGGTGCCGGAGAATTTGTAAGTGAAATATTCGGCGACGAGGCAGATGAACTTAGAAGACGTGGTGGAGACGGTGGCGAGTTTGGTGCTACTACAGGTCGTCCGAGAAGAATGGGATGGTTCGACTGCGTAGCTTCAAGATATGGATGCAAGATTCAGGGAGCAACACAGGTTGCACTTACAGTTCTTGATGTTCTTGGATATCTTGATGAGATACCGGTATGTGTAGGATATGAAATTGATGGTAAAGTAAGAAAAGATTTCCCTACAACAGTAGAGCTTGCAAAGGCAAAACCTGTTTATGAAGTACTTCCGGGCTGGAAAACAGAAATCAGAGGAATCAAGAAATATGAAGATCTTCCTGAAAACTGTAGAAAATACATTGAATTTATAGAGAAAGAGCTTGAAGTTCCGGTTAAAATGGTATCAAACGGACCTGAAAGACATGAGATTATATACAGATAATGAAGTTTAATAAGTATTTCGACCACACAATATTAAAAGCTGATGCCACGGCAGAACAGGTTGAAAAGGTATGCAGGGAGGCAATAGAGTATGATTTTGCCTCCGTATGTGTAAATCAGTACAGGACAAAGATGGTAGCGGATATTTTAAGGGACACGGACGTTAAAGTGTGTACTGTAGTCGGATTTCCTCTTGGTGCTGTATCGACTGCCGTGAAGAAATACGAAGCAGAATGCGCGATAAGTGATGAAGAGAAGAGACAGGCATGTGTGCTTGCAGAAAAAGCGGGAGCCGATTTTGTAAAGACATCTACCGGATTTAGCACAGGTGGAGCAAAAACAGAAGACGTTGCCCTTATGCGGGATACTGTAGGTGACAGACTTGGGGTAAAGGCATCAGGGGGTATTCATACATATGATGAAGCGATGTCCATGATAAATGCCGGAGCTGACAGACTTGGCACCAGTGCAACATTGGATATTTTGAACAAAATGTAAACGTATTTATAATTGTTTTATATTTACTTTACCAATTAAACACCAGATATTCACAATCTTATTGTAAAGTTAAGTACATAAGAAAGGATTAGGCAGAATGCCTGTTGAATTGAATGGAGGTTTTTATATGGTAGAAATGTTTAAAAAGTTTATTAACGTGATTACTAATGCACAGTACATTTTGATAAAAGAAAAATTAAATACATACATGAAAAAAGAGGTTGAATACATCAGAAGACTTGATTTCTCGGTGGAGAGTTCAGACAGATATTACATTATGATGTACAAATGTATGAAAGATGTTCTGGTATTGGTAAAAGAAAGAGAGATAAACGGCTGCGTCGTCAGAAAGCAGACAGTTATAACTGCAGAGGAGTTCAGTGCAATTATACATAACGATTACACCCTGGTTAAGGAATCAGAAAACGATGTCTTAAGGGAAATGGCCTGGGGCATGGAAATTGACGGAATCAGAGTGTTAGGAATCAGAGAGTATGTAGAAGAGAGCTATCGGAGTGAAGATACTGAAGAGATATACAGCTTCATAAGATCAGAGATAAAATATACAGATATTCCTGATAACTTCTTAAAGGAAAAACTTTCATATCCGGATGTAGAATCTGAGGATATGAATAGAACAGACAGAAATATAGAGTTTGAGTATCTTAAGAGAGTAAATGTACCTTTTGCGATACAGCAGACATGTTAATTTAGATAATTAAGATTCAGGTGTCAAAAGCCCCTACGGGGACTAGCCAACACCTGAATCTGATTAAATGAAAATATCCATTTTGGAGAGGCTGATAACCTGTTCCAAAATGGATATTTTTTTGCTGTTAAGCTGTTTATTTATTAAGATTTTTCAGATATTTGGTAATCATAATAACCAACCACAAAAATATGGGAATAATGATAGTACTGTATATGGCGGCAGAGAACCATCTTGAAGCTAACGGACTGTGCATAAATGAAAGCACAAAGGCAGCCACATACAATCCTACAAGTAATATTATACCGATAATGGCCAGTATCTGTTTAAATTTCTTCATATACATAAGCAGAATTATCTCTTGTTGCTGCGTTTCCAGATATGCATCTGCTCAGCATTTTTGATAAGCTCATCTCTGAAATCAGGATGTGCTACAGAGATAATAGATTCGCATTTCTGCCATGTAGACAATCCCTTAAGATTAACTTTACCATATTCAGTAACAAGGTAGTGAATATTTGCACGAGTGTCAGTTACGATAGAACCCGGATCAAGTGTAGGAAGAATACGTGATTTAAGTTCTCCTGTCTTTGTTGTAAATGTTGAAGAGCAGCAGATAAAGCTCTTTCCGCCTTTAGAAAGATAAGCTCCAAGTACGAAATCAAGCTGTCCGCCTGCACCACTGATATTTTTGATTCCGGCAGATTCAGCATTTACCTGTCCGAATAAATCAAGGTTTACAGCATTGTTGATAGACATAAAGTTATCGAGAGCTGAAATGCTTCTTATATCATTTGTGTAATCAACCGGAGCACTCATACATTCAGGGTTGTTATCAAGATAATCATATAATTTCTTTGTACCTGCAGCAAATGCGTATGTCTGGCGGCCTTTATCTATGTTTTTCTTTGAACCGTTTATTTTGCCTGCTCTTGCAATATCGACGAACGCATCAACATACATTTCTGTATGAACACCAAGGTCCTTTAAGTCTGATTTTGCTATAAGGGAACCTACAGCATTTGGCATACCACCGATACCGAGCTGGAGACATGCACCGTCAGGAATTTCCTCAACAATAAGTTTTGCAACGGCTTCGTCAACTTCAGTAGCAGCACCGCCGCCACCCATTTCTGCCATGGCAGGATTTTCACCTTCAACTATCATGTCTACCTTTGAAATGTGGATGCCTTCCTCAAAACCACCAAGACATCTAGGCATATTTTCATTAACTTCAACAATGATTGTTTTTGCACGCTCACATGCAGCGGCAAGATGGGAAGCACTAGGTCCGAAGTTGAAGTATCCGTGTTCATCCATCGGTGCAACCTGGAATACGGCAACATCAGGCGGAGTGAGAGAGTCACGGTAGTATCTTGGAAGCTCAGAGTATCTGATAGGTGAGTAAAAAGAAAATCCCTGTGCTACGGCTTTACGCTCGATACCACCCATATGCCATGAGTTCCATGTAAGGTGATCGGCAGGATTGTCAATTTTAAATATTTCAGGTACCCACATAAGGATACCACCGCGGAAATTAACATCCGTAAGTTCATTCATTCTTTTGGCAATTGCCTTATCTACAGTGACAGGAGTTGTTGCAGCCCATCCGTAATCAACCCAGTCCAAGTTTTTTTGTGTAAAGTTCTTTGTAATCCATTTTAATCCTCCATTTCTGAAACAGTTCATTGCAAGGCAAAGAATTGTCAGTTAATAGTTAGTATTTAACTTTCATTATACATCAAATGATATTTTAACATCAAAGGTATTAGTGGTCAAGATTATGTATAATATTAGCAAAATGACTGCTTAAAATGGAAGATTTTGTATGTAAAAATTAAATTTTTAAAAATATACATATGTATTTATAAAAATACCTGAAAAAGATTGATAAATATTTGACGATTTCAAATAAAAATGTTATTATTAGATTGTGATATTTTTTAGGATAAACAAAAGGATGAAAAGAGGTAATTTATTGACCAGGGCTATTTATCCGGGAAGTTTTGATCCTGTTACATTAGGACATTTAGATATTATCGAACGTTCCTCAAGAGTGGTGGATGAACTTATCATAGGAGTTCTTATTAATAATAAGAAGAATCCGACATTTACCATGGAAGAGAGACTTGAGATGATACGTGAGGCAACTAAAGAACTTAAGAATGTTAAGGCATTGAGCTTTGAAGGACTTACAGTGGATTTCGCCAGACAGAATGATGCGAATCTTATTATAAGAGGTCTGAGAGCTGTTACGGATTTTGAGAGTGAGATGCAGATTGCACAGACAAATCACAGCATCATGTCCCAGATTGACACAATGTTTTTTACAACAAGTCTTGAGTATGCTTTTCTGAGTTCTACCATTGTAAAAGAAGTAGCATTTTATGGTGGAGACATATCGGGATTTGTGCCGCCTAATGTTGAAAAAATGCTTAAAAGCAAATATGCAGGAGCACATAATTAATTGGGTATGCAGGCTATCATATAGCATAACATAATACATTTTTTATTAAGGAGGAAATTTTTTATGTCAAAAAAAGTAGTTTTAGCAGGCGCTTGTCGTACAGCAATCGGTAAAATGGGTGGAGGATTAAGCACAACACCGGCACCGGTACTTGGTTCAATTGTTATTAAAGAAGCATTAAACAGAGCAGGCGTACCGGCAGATCAGGTTGATCATGTATATATGGGATGTGTTATTCAGGCAGGTTTAGGACAGAACGTTGCACGTCAGGCATCTATTAAAGCTGGTTTACCTATCGAGACACCGGCTGTTACAGTAAACGTTGTATGTGGTTCAGGTCTTAACTGTGTAAACATGGCAGCTCAGATGATTCAGGCAGGAGATGCTGATATCGTTGTTGCAGGTGGTATGGAAAACATGTCTATGGCACCATATGCTATGATGCAGGGACGTTTTGGTTACAGAATGAACAATGGCAAATTAATTGATACTATGGTAAATGATGCATTATGGGATGCTTTCAACAACTACCATATGATGATTACAGCAGAGAATGTAGCTGATCAGTGGGGACTTACAAGAGAAGAATTAGATGAGTTCGCAGCAAACAGCCAGCAGAAATGTGAAGCAGCTATTGCAGCTGGTAAATTCAAAGATGAAATCGTTCCTGTTGAGATTAAGACAAAGAAGGGTACAGTTGTATTTGATACAGATGAAGGTCCACGTCCTGGTACAACAGCAGAGTCACTCAGCAAATTAAAATGCTGTAGTGGAAAAGAAGGCGGAGTTGTTACAGCAGGTAACGCTTCTGGTATTAATGACGGAGCTGCAGCTATCGTTGTTATGAGCGAAGAGAAAGCTAAAGAATTAGGTGTTAAGCCTATGGCAACATTTGTAGCAGGAGCACTTGGCGGAGTTGATCCTTCAATCATGGGTGTAGGACCTGTTGCATCAACAAAGAAAGTATTAGCTAAGACTGGTCTTACAGTAGATGATATGGATCTTATCGAGGCAAATGAGGCATTCGCTGCACAGTCAGTAGCAGTAGGAAAAGATCTTGGATTTGACCTTAGCAAGTTAAACGTAAACGGTGGAGCTATCGCACTCGGACATCCGGTTGGAGCTTCAGGATGCCGTATCCTTGTTACATTATTACACGAGATGCAGAAGAGAGACGCTAAGAAGGGTCTTGCAACACTTTGTATCGGTGGTGGAATGGGCTGCTCAACAATCGTTGAAAGAGACTAATTATTCAGATTGTGCATCACTCACATGTTTGTGGGTGATGTGCAGTTTTGCTTAAATAAACATTTGGAAGGAGAAACATGATGGAATTTGTAACATATGAAGTAGAAGGACAGGTTGGAATCATTACAATTAATCGTCCTAAGGCTTTAAATGCATTAAACAGTGCAGTTCTTGAAGAGCTTGACAAAACATTTGATGCAGTTGATGTAAATGAAATCAGAGCACTTATTCTTACAGGAGCAGGTGAGAAATCATTTGTAGCCGGAGCAGATATAGGTGAGATGAGCACACTTACAAAGGCTGAAGGTGAAGCTTTCGGTAAAAAGGGAAATGATGTTTTCCGTAAGATTGAGACATTTCCTATTCCTGTAATAGCAGCAGTAAACGGATTCGCACTTGGCGGTGGATGCGAGATATCAATGAGCTGTGATATCAGAATCTGTTCTGATAATGCAGTATTCGGACAGCCTGAAGTAGGTCTTGGAATCACACCTGGATTTGGTGGAACACAGAGACTTGCAAGAGTCGTTGGTGTCGGAATGGCTAAACAGATGATATATACAGCAAGAAATATCAAAGCTGATGAAGCTTACAGAATCGGACTTGTAAATGCCGTATATACACAGGAAGAACTTATGGATGCAGCTAAGAAGCTTGCTTCTACAATAGCTAAGAATGCACCTATAGCAGTTCGTAACTGCAAAAAAGCTATCAATGATGGTTTACAGGTAGATATGGATCAGGCAATCGTTATCGAAGAGAAATTATTCGGTGACTGCTTCGAGACAGAAGATCAGAAAGCTGGAATGGGTAACTTCCTTGAGAAAGATAAAGAGAAGAAATTAAAAGTAGTTCCTTTCCAGAACAAATAATCACGTTAAAAAATAATAAATATATATTTATAGGAGGACTAAAATGAAGGTAGGTATTATTGGAGCCGGAACAATGGGACAGGGCATTGCTAAAGCATTTGCTCAGGTAGACGGATATGAAGTAGCTCTTTGCGATATCAAGCAGGAGTGGGCTGAAGGCGGTAAGGACAAGATTGCAAAAGGATATGCAAGACTTGTTGAAAAAGGCAAAATGACACAGGATAAGGTAGATGGAATACTTAACAGCATCACTCCTGGTCTTAAAGAAGATCTTTGTGCTGATTGTGATTTAATCGTAGAGGCAGCATTCGAAGATATGAACGTTAAGAAGACAACATTTGCTGAGTTAGATAAGATTGCTAAGCCTGAGTGTGTTTTCGCTTCTAACACATCAAGCCTTTCAATTACAGAGATTGGTAATGGTCTTACACGTCCTATGATTGGTATGCATTTCTTCAACCCTGCTGATCGTATGAAATTAGTAGAGGTAATCGCAGGCGTTAATACACCTGATGAGACAGTTGCTAAGATTGTTAAGATTGCAGAAGAAATCGGAAAGACACCTGTACAGGTAAATGAAGCAGCAGGATTTGTTGTAAACCGTATCTTAATTCCTATGATTAATGAAGCAGCATTTATCAAGATGGAAGGTGTTTCTGACATTGCAGGTATCGATGCAGCTATGAAGCTTGGTGCTAACCATCCAATGGGACCACTTGAGTTAGGTGATTTCATCGGTTTAGATATCTGTCTTGCAATCATGGATGTACTTTACAATGAGACAGGTGACAGCAAGTACCGTGCTTGCCCATTGATTCGTAAGATGGTTCGTGGTGGTAATCTTGGATGCAAGAGCGGCAAAGGATTCTATGTATACAATGCCGATCGTACAAAGACACCGGTAGATGCTCAGTAATTCAGGGCATAACAATTTTTGTAGGAGGAAATTAAAAAATGGATTTCACTTTAAGTAAAAAACATGAAATGGCAAGATCTCTTTTTAAAGAGTTTGCTGAGACAGAAGTTAAACCTTATGCACAGGAAACAGATGAAACAGAGCAGTTCCCTGCAGAGACAGTTGCTAAAATGCAGAAATACGGTTTCATGGGTATTCCAATCGAGAAAGAGTTCGGTGGACAGGGTTGTGATCCTTTAACATATGTAATGTGTGTTGAGGAGCTTTCAAAAGTTTGTGCTACAACAGGTGTTATTGTATCAGCTCATACATCACTTTGTGCTGATCCTATTCAGACATATGGTACACCTGCACAGAAAGAAAAATATTTAGTACCACTTGCTAAGGGCGAGAAGCTTGGTGCTTTCGGTCTTACTGAGCCGGGTGCAGGAACAGATGCACAGGGTGTTCAGACAAAAGCTGTATTAGACGGAGATGAGTGGGTATTAAACGGATCTAAATGCTTTATCACAAACGGTAAAGTTGCAGATATCTACATTATCATTGCTTACACAGATATTGTTGAAGACAAGAGAGGAAGAAAGCAGAAGAAGTTCTCAGCATTTATAGTTGAGAAGGGAACACCTGGATTCTCATTCGGAACAAAAGAGAAGAAGATGGGTATCCGTGGTTCATCAACATATGAGTTAATATTTGAGGACTGCAGAATTCCAAAGGATAACCTTTTAGGTGCAAGAGGAAAAGGTTTCCCAATCGCAATGCATACACTTGATGGTGGACGTATTGGTATCGCTGCACAGGCACTTGGTATCGCTGAAGGTGCTTTAGAGCGTACAGTAGAATATACAAAAGAAAGAAAACAGTTTGGACGTTCAATTTCTGCACAGCAGAATACACAGTTCCTGCTTGCTGACATGGCTACAAAGATTGAAGCAGCTAAGATGTTAGTATACAAGGCTGCTATGAAGAAGGCACAGTATCAGGCTGACCATAAGACTTCTTATTCAGTAGAGGCAGCTATGGCTAAACTTTACGCAGCAGAGGTTGCTATGGAAGTTACAACAAAGGCTGTTCAGTTACACGGTGGATACGGCTACATAAGAGAATACGATGTAGAGCGTATGATGCGTGATGCTAAGATTACTGAGATTTACGAAGGAACAAGTGAAGTTCAGAGAATGGTTATCTCAGGAAATCTCTTGAAATAATTAAAATTTAAATAAAAAAGATTAAGGAGTGAATATACCGTGAAAATCGTTGTTTGTATTAAACAGGTACCTGATACTAAGGGCGGAGTTAAGTTCAACCCTGATGGTACACTTGACAGAGCTGCAATGTTAACAATCATGAATCCGGATGATAAAGCAGGACTTGAAGCAGCACTTAGATTAAAAGATGAGTATGGTGCAGAAGTTACAGTAGTTACAATGGGTCTTCCAAAGGCTGAAGAAGTTCTTCGTGAAGCTATGGCTATGGGTGCTGACAAGGGAATCCTTGTAACAGACAGAGTTTTAGGTGGAGCAGATACATGGGCAACATCTACAACAATAGCAGGAGCAATCAGAAATCTTGATTATGATCTTATCATAACAGGTCGTCAGGCTATTGATGGAGATACAGCTCAGGTTGGACCACAGATTTCAGAGCATCTTGGAATTCCTGTAATCTCTTATGCACAGGATATTAAGGTAGAAGGCGATTATGTAATCGTAAATCGTCAGTATGAAGACAGACATCATATATTAAAAGCAAAGATGCCATGCCTTGTAACAGCTCTTTCAGAATTAAATGTTCCACGTTATATGACACCTGGTGGAATTTTTGATGCTTATGATGCTGACATTACAGTTTGGGGAAGAAAAGATCTTAAAGATGTTGATGATTCAGATCTTGGTCTTGCAGGTTCTCCAACAAAGATTGCTAAGGCATCTGATAAGGTCAGAAAAGGTGCAGGAGAAAAAGTTGCCCTTGAAACAGATGAAGCAGTTGACTATATCATGGGCAAATTATTAGAAAAACACGTAATATAATTTGGAAGGAAGAGTGGTGACAGTAATGAATTTAGAGGAATATAAAGGCGTATTTGTCTTTGCTCAGCAGGTTGACAATGAAATCAGCAGTATTGCATTCGAGTTACTCGGAAAAGCAAAAGAGTTAGCAGGCAAATTAGACACACAGGTTACAGCAGTATTAATCGGTTCCGGAGTTAAAGGACTTACAGACCAGTTAGCAGAGTACGGTGCAGACAGAGTTATCGTTGTAGATGATCCTGAATTAAAAGATTACAGAACAGAGCCATATGCACATGCACTTGCATCTGTTATAAATGAGTACAAGCCTGAAATCATGCTTGTAGGTGCTACTGCAATCGGTAGAGATTTAGGACCTAGAGTATCAGCAAGAGTTAAGACAGGTCTTACAGCAGACTGTACAGTTCTTGAGATTGGTGATTTCCCAATTAATGCAATTCCTGGAAAAGAGCAGAAGCACAATCAGCTTCTTATGACTCGTCCTGCATTTGGTGGAAACACAATAGCAACAATCGCTTGCCCTGATAACCGTCCACAGATGGCAACAGTTCGTGCTGGTGTTATGCAGAAGATTGATCCTATCAAGGGTGCTAAGGCAGAAGTTATCGAGTACAATCCTGGATTCGTACCTGACAACAAGTATGTAGAGATTCTTGATATCGTTAAGGAAGTAACTGATGTAGTTGATATCATGGATGCAAAGATTCTTGTATCTGGTGGTAGAGGTGTTGGAAGTGCAGAAAACTTCAAATTGTTAGATGACCTTGCAGAAGCTTTAGGTGGAACAGTAAGCTGTTCTCGTGCCGTTGTAGATAATGGCTGGAAACCTAAGGAATTACAGGTTGGACAGACAGGTAAGACAGTTCGTCCACAGGTATACTTTGCAATCGGTATTTCTGGTGCTATTCAGCATACAGCAGGTATGGAAGAGTCAGACATCATAATAGCAATCAACAAAGATGAGACAGCTCCTATCTTTGATGTAGCAGATTATGGTATAGTTGGTGATTTAAATAAGATTGTTCCGCTTTTGACAGAAAAGATTAAAGAGGCAACACAGAAATAAAAGCAAAAGTTATGGCGGTCATCATATAATATGATGGTCGCCATTTGTGTATTATAGATAATAATGATTTATTCACTTTAGGGCAATAGAACTGTCCAGAAATGAGGATTAGTATGATAACAAACGATGCAACAGTATTAAGAATAAAACATGAAGTGCTTTATCAGGTTGCAAAGCTTACGTTCGAGGGAAAACTCGATGCTGAAAAAGAACAGATTCCGTACAAAATGATACCGGGACCACAGGCTCAGTTCAGATGTTGTATATACAAAGAGAGAGAGATTATCAGACAGCGTATAAATCTTGCAGAAGGAAAAAATCCGGATGGAACGGAAGACGGAAATATTATCCAGGTCATGTCAGCAGCATGCGAAGGATGTACAATAGCAAGATATGTGGTAACAGATAACTGTCGTAAATGTATGGGTAAAGCATGTCAGCATGCATGTAAATTTGGTGCTATATCTATGGGACATGACCGTTCATACATTGATCCGGCAAAATGTAAAGAGTGTGGAATGTGTGCCAAAGCCTGTCCATACAACGCAATTGCAGATCTTGTAAGACCGTGTAAGAAGAATTGTCCGGTAGATGCTATTACTATGGACGAGAATGCAATATGCGTTATAGATGAAGAAAAATGTATCAAATGTGGTGCATGTATACATAGCTGTCCATTTGGTGCCATAGGCTCAAAGACAGATATTGTTCATGTAATAAATGCAATAAAATCAGGTAAAAAGGTAATCGGTATGATTGCACCTGCAGCAGAAGGTCAGTTTGGAACAGATATTACAATGGCAAGTTGGAAGACAGCTCTTAAGAAAGCGGGATTTGCAGGAATGATAGAAGTAGGTCTTGGTGGAGACATGACAGCAGCAGCAGAGGCAGCAGAGTGGGCTGAAGCTTACAAAGAAGGCAAGAAGATGACAACATCATGTTGTCCGGCTTTCGTTAATATGATAAAGATTCATTTTCCGGAAGTACTTGACAATATGTCAACCACAATTTCTCCTATGTGTGCTGTATCGAGAATGGTTAAGGCACAGGATCCTGATGCAGTAACTGTATTTATCGGACCATGTATAGCTAAGAAGAGCGAAGCACATGATCATGGAATAACAGGAAATGCAGATTATGTTCTGACATTTGGAGAGATAAGATCATTATTAAAGGCAAAATCAATAGAGCTTGAACCGGAAGAAAATACATTACAGGAAGCAAGTGTATACGGTAAGAGATTTGGTAATGGCGGCGGCGTAACGGCTGCAGTTGTTGAAAGTCTCAAAGAATCAGGCGAAAATACAGATATCAAGGTTACTACATGTAGTGGTGCAGCAGAGTGTAAGAAAGCACTTATGATGCTCAAATTGGGCAGATTCCAGGACGATTTTATAGAGGGAATGGTCTGTACAGGAGGCTGTGTAGGCGGTCCAAGTAAACATAAGGGTGAACTTGAAGCAAAGAAAGCAAGAGATGTACTTATCGCAGAGGCTGATGGAAGAACAATTAATGATAACCTTTGCAATTACGATATGGATTCATTCTCAATGCACAGATAATATTTATACTGTTTGTGAAATAAAAAAAGAGAGCAGCAGAGATGCTGCTCTCAAAAAAAGGGGAGGATAAGTATTCTAACTTTCTTTTGTATCAGCTTTAATAGCCTTATAAAAGTATGAACAGATAAAAAGATTTATATACAGAAAATTGAAAAAAATATGTAATTTGTATAAAAAAGTTTGAAAAAACAGATGAAATAGTATATACTGTTTCTTAGTCATACAAATATATAACTAAGGAAGGAATAAAGAGATGGCAGAAAATCAGGAATTAACATTACTTGAGACATGGCGTGGAATTGCATATTCTGCAGAGAAGAGCCAGCAGGAAAGTAATCGTTTTTGGGCAAATTATTTTAATATTGAAAAAGGAATATATGAGCAGATTTTATCAAATCCTGACGAGGTAGTTACAGGAACTGTTAAGGAACTCGCAGAAAAATATAATACTGAATTATTGATTATGGTAGGTTTTCTTGATGGAATTAATGACAGCCTTGTAGAAGAAAATCCTATAGAGACTATGACAGAAGATACAGTAGTAAGTCTTAAATATGATAAAGAAATGCTTTATAAAAACATGGTTGAGGCTAAAGCTGAGTGGTTATATACATTAGAGCAGTGGAATGACCTTATTCCGGAAGAAAGAAGAAAAGAATTATATAAGGAACAGAAGAGCTCACATACAGTTGTAAAGGGAGCAAAAGTTGGAAGAAATGATCCGTGTCCATGCGGAAGCGGTAAAAAGTATAAATTCTGTTGCGGTAAATAATGTGATAATAGAAAGACCTTACAGGCTGTGTTTTTAGTCTGTAAGGTCTTTTTGTGTTTATATAAAGTTTATATCATATTTCCCTAAGATGTTTTTGATGCTGTTAAAATCAGAATTCTTTATATATGGAATGTAGAATTTTAATTTATGAGTACAGGTAAATGAAACAGTACAGCCGTTTTTTAAAATTGCGTGTGCTGTTTTGTGAATCTTATTTATAGCTGAAACAGGTATTACATCAATGTTAAAGATTCCTCTGTAAAACAGATAGTGGTTTGTTATGATTATCTTTTTGGAAGAATAAATAATCGACTCGGGATCATTTATTTCAGCATCCGCCTGAACGAGACAATTGAGATTACCGGTGATTTTCTTTATTTTCAGGCATGCAGGATCAAGTCCCGGTGCTATAAAGTACACAATATTTATTATAAGATAACTAAATAACAAAACTACCAGTATAAAAAGACATACACCGAAGAACACATACATTGATGAATTAAAACCGGTCTCGTCTATAAAGCATACGGATGTAACGGACAACAGACCGTCGTTAGTCCAGTCAAGATTTTTAGAAAAACCGGAAATCATTTTTTTAATAAGATCATTTTGTTTCTCTAATGAAGCGTTCATAGAATATCCGGTTATGGTATCCTTAGGTTCTTTTATGTTATCTGAGTCAACAAGTACAAATGTACATTTGTTATCGTCAAGACTATAATAGTAGTAGCCGGCTGTTTTGCCATTTTTAATGTAATCGTAACCTGTATAGTAGAGTTTATCAAACGAAGCATTGACAAACCGTACATCATCGGCATACATTTTATCAGCATCAAGGGTATTGTCAAGCTGCTTTGGGTGGAGAATGTCACCAAACGGGATATTAATATACATTATGACAACTATTATGGCAAGTGCTGCCGGAATAGTCAGATTTATAAGACTTATACGTCGTATTTGTTTATAAATATAATTCGAATTCATTTTATTAATCCTTATTAGCTAAAATATAATAAGAGTATAATTTAAAAGTAAAAAATAATCAACCTTGCATTTAAATAAAAAAACTGTTAGTATAACATGTAACTGTATTTGAGAAAAAGAAAAGAAAGGTCTGACAAAAGTGGAAGCATACACAGAATTTGCAAATGTATATGATATGTTCATGGATAATGTTCCGTATGAGGACTGGGGAAAATATCTTATTAGTCTTTTGAGAAAATATGGAGTGGAAGACGGACTTGTACTTGAACTTGGGTGTGGAACAGGAAATATTACAGAGATACTTGCACAGGCCGGTTATGATATGATAGGCGTGGACAATTCAGATGAAATGCTAAGTATAGCCATAGAAAAAAAGTATGAATCCGGACATGATATATTGTATCTGAATCAGGATATGCGGGAATTTGAACTGTATGGAACGGTCAGAGCCGTGGTAAGCATATGTGACAGTATGAATTATATAACAGAAAGTGATGATCTGCTTCAGGTGTTCAGACTGGTAAATAACTATCTTGATATAGAAGGTATATTTATATTTGATATGAATACCATATCTAAGTATCAGCAGATGGGAGAGTCAACCATAGCCGAAAATCGTGATAATGGAAGCTTTATATGGGAGAATTATTATGATGAGAACACAAAGATAAATGAGTATGACCTTACTCTGTATATAGAAGATGAAGATGGGAAATATGACAGATATCAGGAAACACATTTGCAGCGGGGATACACTGTGGCGGAAGTAAAGGAACTGATTGAGAAATCGGGAATGGAATATATAACTGTCATAGAAGCATTTACCGGAAATGAGATAACTAAAGACACAGAAAGAATGTATATAATAGCAAGAGAAAAAGGAAAGAAACCGGAGGCATAGAAATGAGTGATTATATAGTAAGAGCAACGGCAGCTAATGACCAGATAAGAGCATTTGCCATTACATCAAGGGAAATGGTGGAGAAGGCAAGACAGTTACATGAGACAAGCCCGGTTGCAACAGCGGCATTTGGAAGGCTTCTTACAGGAGCTGCCATGATGGGAAGTATGATGAAAGGCGAGAAGGATATTCTTACAATAAGAATGCGCGGTGACGGTCCGATAAATGGGATAACGGTAACGGCAGATTCCGGTTCAAATGTAAAGGGATATGTTGGAAATCCAAATGTTATCATACCGCCAAACTATCTTGGTAAGCTTGATGTAGGGGCAGCCATAGGATATGGAACCATGAGTGTCACAAAGGATCTTGGCATGAAAGAACCTTATACAAGCCAGATAAACCTTACAACGAGTGAGGTAGCAGAGGACCTTACTTATTATTTTGCTGCATCTGAACAGGTTCCGTCGGCAGTTGCACTCGGAGTTCTGATGGAGAAGAATAATACAGTAAAACAGGCAGGAGGATTTATACTTCAGCTCATGCCGTTTGCAGAAGAAAAAGTAATATCATTTCTGGAAGATAAAGTAAATAAAATAAGTTCAGTTACAGATATGCTTGAGAAGGGAATGACACCTGAGGACATACTTGAAGAAGTAGTGGGAGAACTCGGATTAAAGATAAATGATAAAATTCCTACGGCTTATAAGTGCAATTGCAGCAGGGAGAGAGTGTCAAGAGCTTTGGTCAGCATAGGTAAAAAAGAGCTTAATGATATGATAAATGACGGAAAAGAGATAAATATAAACTGCAACTTCTGTAATACAAATTATGCATTTAGCGTAGCAGAGTTGAAAGAACTGTACAAGAAATGTAAATAAAGTGGGAAACGTAAAAAAAGCTATCTGAAAAGATAGCTTTTTTACAATCATTCCTGTAAAACAAAATATAACTTAATTCATAATATATCTATTATAGAAAAAAGGCACATCATGTATACACTGGGCTTGATTATAATTTTGTTACATTTGTAGCCTGTGGGCCCTTAGCTCCGTTAACAACCTCGAATTCAACCTCAGCGCCTTCGTCTAATGTCTTAAAGCCTTCCATGTTGAGTCCTGAATAGTGAACGAATACATCATTTCCCTCTTCATCAGAGATGAAACCGTATCCTTTCTGATTGTTAAACCACTTAACTGTACCTTTCATTATAGTACCTCCGAAAAAATAAACTAGGCTGAATATAGTCCGTAAGACATCAACCTTTTGCAAGCATATCATATTAGGTATGTGATGTCAAGGTGATAGCACAATATGATTGTAAAAAATTAGTAAGGTGAAAAGCTAAAAAAGTTTTTACGGGAAGCGTAAAGGTGTTATAATATATATATATTTAGGAGGAATCAGGAATGAGCAGGAATATTTATAAAGCAGATTTACATACACATACAGTTGCCAGCGGACATGCAACAGGAACTATAGAGGAGATGGCAGATGCAGCAAAAAAGGCTGGTCTTGAGATATACGGAATAACTGACCATGCTGTGACTATGCCGGGAACATGCAGTATGGAATATTTTGAAGATATGGTCGAAAATAAAAAGCAGTTTGAGGGGATTGATGTATTATACGGTGTGGAACTTAACATAATTGATTATGATGGAACCGTTGATATGGATAACAGTATTTTAAAGAAAATGGATGTTGTGATAGCGAGCATACATGCAGGTATTGGATATGAACCGGGATATATTGATGAAAATACAGCTGCGGTAATAGGGGCCATAAGAAATCCATACATTAATATAATAGGCCATCCGGATGACGGCAATATTCCATTAAATTATTCAGCCGTGATAGAGGGAGCAATCAATAATAATACCATTATAGAGATAAATAACAATTCACTCACGCCGGGATGCTGGAGGGGTAATACCAGAGAAAATATCAGAAGAATATTAGAGCTTTGCAAAAAAAATGATTATCCGGTTTTGATTGATAGTGATGCACATTGCGTTGAAAATGTGGGACGCCATGTTGAAAGTATGAAATTTCTTAAAGAAAATGAGTTTCCAAGAGAACTTATATTAAACTATTATCCGGAAAGATTAAAAAAGTTTTTGAATAAATATAAGTAAAAATACTGGATATCAACGCTTTAGTGTGGTAAAATACTACATAGATAAAAAGTCAGATGAATGGAGAAAAAATATGACAAATAAGATTCACACAGAAGCAGTTGATGATTTATTTGATGCAATATTAACGTTAAAAGACAAAGAGGAATGTTACCGCTTTTTTGAAGATATATGTACTGTTAATGAACTTTTATCCATATCCCAGAGATTTGCTGTTGCAAAAATGCTAAAGGATAAGAGAACATATCATGACATAGCTGAAAAAACGGGAGCTTCCACTGCAACGATAAGCAGGGTAAACAGATCATTGAATTATGGAAATGATGGATATGATATTGTATTTAACAGAGTAGAATAATGAGACAGATGTTTTTAACACCTGTCTCATTTATGTTATAACCGTTTATTTTATTTATCTTTATCAGAACGTCCTGTTTCACCGGAGATGGCATCTATAAGACCTTCTATCATCTGCTTTTTGACATACACATCATAGCTTAATGTACATATAAGAGAAAAAAGCTGCAGAAATTCCTGATCACGCTTTGGAGCATCTGTAAATGTAGTTTTTGAAGTCTCGAGAATACCTTTAAGTTCATCACCAAGTTTTTCAATTTCACGCTGTTCAAGTCCGCACACTTCAGTATATATATCCTCAAGGGTTAAGCCATTTTCTTTATTAAAATATTTATCGGATATTGGAGTCAGCAGGGTTTTAATGTCATTTATTGACATAATATTTTTAAAGTAATAGATAAATACAAGCATAAGAACATGTTCTTTTGAATACTTTTTCTTTTCCGGTGGTGGTAAAAGTTTGTTCTTTGCATAGTTATTTATCATGGTCTTTGTGAGAACTTTGTCGGTTTCATATCTTTTGGAAGAATTTAAATGTTTTTCCATAAAGGTAGTTACCTGGTCCATGTATAAATCTATTGCCGGTATATCCTGTGCATTTATAAGCTGTAAATTATCCATCACAGAGTGGATTATTTTAGTTGTATCTATTGACATAATTCTAATCATTTCCTTTCGATTCTGCCATATGGCGTACTTTGCTTGAAAGATTCGTAACTTATATTATATAGTATTTAAAACTATATGACAAGAGCAAATTTGACGTTGTATGCTCTGAAGGTAATGAGATTAGCGTGTTGCGGTTGCGCAATCGCACCTAAATATATCCTAAATTAATAGTGACTTTTTGAGTGTGGCATAGTATAATATTAGAGAAAAATATTGACAATGAACTCCTGAAATTTATATATTAGTGTGTCAAAATGGTGCTTTGCACCAGCCGGACATAATATGTGATATTGCAAGCCAGCTTGCAAATACACATATTTATGCCGGCTAATCCCCAAAGGGGATTTTGACGCACTAATATAATAAAATCATTTCAGGTATTCATTACCATGTAAGAGGAGGAATTACAAATGGGAATAATGACAAGATTTAAGGATATTATGTCGGCAAACATCAATGCACTTTTAGATAAGGCAGAAAATCCGGAGAAAATGATAGATCAGTATTTGAGAAATTTAGAGAGTGATCTTGGAAAGGTAAAAGCAGAGACAGCGTCTGTCATGGCAGAAGAGCAGAGAAGCAAACGTGAGCTTGATGAGTGCAATGCTGATATTGAGAAGTTCCAGAAATATGCTGAAAAAGCAGTTATGGCAGGAAACGATTCAGATGCAAAGCAGTTCCTTGAGAAGAAGAACCAGCTTGTTGCAAAACAGGCAACACTTAAACAGGCATATGATTTATCTGCTGCAAATGCAGCTAAGATGAGACAGATGCATGATAAACTCGTAAAAGATATAAATGATTTAAACGCAAGAAAAGATTCAATTAAGGCCAAGATGGCAGTAGCGAAGGCACAGGAGAGAATAAGCAAGATAGGTTCAAGCTATACAGGAGCACAGAATAATCTCTCAGCATTTGATAGGATGGAAGCAAAGGCAAATAAGATGCTCGATGAGGCAAATGCCATGGCAGAGCTTAACACTTCATCTGAGGACAGCGATATAGAGAATCTTGCAAGTAAGTATGACACAGAGAGCGCAGCAGCAGTAGATGATGAACTCGCAGCATTAAAAGCACAGATGGGAATGGGCGGAAGTCAGGCATCTCCATCTTTGGTAGATGATGAGCTTGCAGCATTGAAAGCAAAGATGGAAAATTAACAGGAGGAGTCAGATGGGATTATTTGGAAATCAGCTTGCAAATGTCATTGAGTGGAATGAACACAGAGATGATGTGATATTTTGGAAGTGGAGCAATGATGAGATAAAAAAAGGAAGTAAACTTATTATACGTGCCGGTCAGGATGCCATATTTATGTATAATGGTAAGATTGAAGGTATATTTAAAGATGAAGGAAGCTTTGATATCGAATCACAGATAGTACCTTTTTTATCAACCTTAAAAGGATTTAAGTTCGGATTTAACAGCGGAATAAGAGCAGAAGTACTGTTTATCAATACAAAAGAATTTCTTATTAAGTGGGGAACTAAAAATGCAATAAGCATTCCTGCACCAAATCTGCCGGGTGGTATGCCAATCAGGGCATTTGGTACATTTACATGTAAGGTTGACGATTATCTTGCACTTATAGAAAAAATTGCCGGGGTAAAGAAACAGTACACTGTTGATGATGTCAAGGAGAGAGTTATCTCCATGGTTGACCAGCTTCTTATGAAATGGATAGCAAGAGAAGGAAAAGATATGTTTAACCTTCAGGCAAATTCATTTGACATAGGAAAAGGTATAAAAGATGATCTTGATATGGAAATGGTAAAGATAGGTATAACTATTACCGGATTCAATATTGAGAGTTTCAGTTATCCTGAAAGTGTCAGAAAGATGCAGGAAAGAGCCGCATCAGAAAGTATGATGGGCGATATGAATAAACATATGCAGATGGCTATGACGGAGAACATGGCAAAAGGAAATACAACATCATCTACGGCAAATGCCATGGCAGGTATGCAGATGGGAATGATGATGGGACAGCAGATGACAAATGCCATGCAGACGGCAATGAATAACGTTTCATCAGGCCAGCAGCAGGCACAGTCTGGAAATGGAAGCGTACCGAACTTCTGTCCGAATTGCGGTTCAAAGACAAACGGTGCAAATTTCTGTTCTAACTGTGGCACCAAATTAGTATAAACATAAAGGAAAAGAAAAGATGAGCATATATGATACATTGAATGATATGCAGAAGGAAGCGGTTTTTCATACAGAGGGACCGCTCCTTATTTTGGCTGGAGCAGGTTCCGGCAAAACAAGAGTACTCACGCACAGAATAGCATATCTAATAGAAGAAAAAGGCGTGAATCCATGGAACATAATGGCAATAACATTTACCAATAAAGCAGCAGGTGAAATGAAAGAAAGAGTTGAAAATCTGGTAGGTTTCGGCTCGGAACAAATCTGGGTAAGTACATTTCATTCAACATGTGTGAGAATACTTAGGAGATATATAGACCGACTTGGTTATTCTAACAATTTTACCATATATGACACCGACGATCAGAAGTCGGTTATGAGAGACGTATGTAAACGATTAAATATTGATACAAAATTATACAAAGAAAGAAACATTCTTTCGCAGATATCAAAAGCCAAAGATGAGTTTATGTCACCTGAGCAGTATAGCCTTGCGAATCAGGGAGACTTTAGCAAAAAGAGAATGACAGATGCGTATAAATCATATCAGGAACAGTTAAAAAGCAATAATGCACTTGATTTTGACGATTTATTGTTTAAAACGGTTGAATTATTTACAAACAATCCGGACATATTAGAGCAGTACAGAAACAGATTCAAATATATTATGGTTGACGAGTATCAGGATACCAATACAGTGCAGTTTAAATTTATCAGTCTGCTTGCAGGTGAACACAGGAATCTCTGCGTTGTCGGTGATGATGATCAGTCAATCTATAAATTCAGAGGAGCAAATATAAAGAATATCCTGAATTTTGAGAAAGTATTTTCGGATGCGAGAGTTATAAAACTTGAGCAGAATTACAGATCTACTCAGACTATATTGAATGCTGCAAATGAGGTTATAAAAAATAACACAGAACGAAAAGATAAAAAGCTGTGGACGGATCACGGTGATGGAGAAAAGATTTCATTTAAAATGCTTGATAATGCACAGGAAGAGGCAATTCTTGTTGCGGATGAGATTGATAAATATGTAAAAGATAATCATGCATATAAAGATTGTGCATGCCTTTACAGAACCAATGCACAGTCGAGACTTCTTGAGGAAGCATTTATGAGAAAAAATATTCCATATAAAATAGTCGGCGGCGTGAACTTCTATCAGAGAAAAGAGATAAAAGATGTTCTTGCATATTTAAAGACTGTTGATAATGGAATGGATGATCTTGCAGTTAAACGAATAATAAATATTCCGAAACGTGGAATAGGAGCTACGACAATAGAAAAAATACAGACATTTGCAGACTATAACGGATGCAGTTTTTATGATGCCATAAAGGATGAATACTGCATTGCAAATATAGGACGTTCGGCTGAAAAGGTGAGAAATTTTGGAGGCTATATACAAACACTCAGAACCAAGAAAAATTATATTTCAGTTTCAGAACTTATAGAAGAGATTCTGGAAGATACAGGATATATAGCAGAACTTAAGGCTGAAAATACAGATGAAGCCTTAGACAGAATATCGAATATAGAAGAGCTTGTATCTAAGTCTGCTGACTATGAACAGAAAGCGGAAGAACCGAATCTCAGCGGATTTTTGGAGGAAGTTGCACTGGTGGCAGATATAGACAGTCTGGATGAGAACAGCGATTATGTTGTGCTTATGACAATTCACAGTGCAAAAGGACTGGAGTTCCCGAATGTTTTCTTATGCGGTATGGAGGACGGATTGTTTCCGGGATATATGACGATTATGTCTGATGATCCTTCCGATATGGAAGAAGAGAGACGATTGTGTTATGTTGCCATTACCCGTGCCATGGAGAAACTTCATATATCAGCGGCAAAGCAGCGTATGATTCATGGAGAGACACAATATAACAGAGTGTCAAGATTTGTAAAGGAAATCCCAAAGGAATTGCTGGATACAGGAAGAATAACGGAAAATCCGATGCGTCAGAGAATCGTGAAGCCTACACAGACATCTTCTGCAAAGCCTATATTTAAGGCTAAAGCGTTTGAAGCGAATAAATTTAAAGTAAGTAAGGCAACAAACCTTGAATATACAAATGGTGACAGAGTGAAACACATAAAATTCGGCGAGGGAACGGTTGTTAACATAGCAGACGGAGGCAGAGATTATGAAGTCACTGTGAACTTTGACAAGGTCGGAGTGAAGAAGATGTTTGCTTCATTTGCAAAACTTAAAAAAATATAAAAATAGTAGTAAAAATTTTCACTATGTGATATACTAATTTATATTAATTTGGAAGGAAGGAACGTGTAAAAATGGATAGATTAGATAATTTAATAAGTCTTGAAAACAGAGAAAAACTTAATAAGTTACTTAGAAAACAGGAGAAGAAAGAAGAAAGCAAATGTAATGTGAAATGTATATTGGCTATAGTAGGTGCCGTTGTAGTGGCAGCACTTGCTATATACGGTTTATATAAGTATCTTAAGCCTGATTACATGGATGACTTTGAAGATGATTTCGAAGATGAATTTGATGACGAATTCTTCGATGAGGATGACGAATAATAACAGGTACACTATAAAGGCTGCCGCTTATAGCGACAGCTTTTTGTGTATACATTAATTACTTGAAATGGAGACTGACACGATGAAGAAAGGTAATATATACACAGGAACAGTTAGCGAGGTACAATTTCCAAACAAAGGAATTGTAGTATATACAGAGCAGACGCCGGAAGGTGTCAGTGAGAAATACAGGGTGGCTGTAAAAGGAGCAGTTCCCGGACAGGAGATAGAATTTCGACTCACGAAAAAGAGAAAAGGTAAATGTGAAGGCAGAATTATAAATGTCATAACAAAATCAGAAATTGAAAACAGGGAGGCACCCTGTCCACAGTACGGAAAATGTGGCGGATGCTGTTATCAACAGCTAGGATATGAAGAGCAGTTAAGACTCAAATCTGATATTGTAAAAAAGCTGGTTGATGGTGTTGTGAGTGATTATGAATATGAGGGAATAATAGCAAGTCCGGATGAATTTGGCTACAGAAATAAAATGGAGTATTCTTTTGGAGATGAGTTTAAGGATGGCCCTCTTGCACTCGGGCTGCATAAAAAGGACAGCTTTTATGATATCGTTACAACAGATGAATGTATGATTGTAAATCAGGATTATAACGAAGTTCTGAAGACAGTTATCGGATTTTTTAAAGGCATGAATCTGAAATATTTTCACAAGATAACCCACAAGGGATATCTGAGACATCTGTTGGTAAGACGTGCTGCCACAACAGGAGAGATGACAGTTAATCTGGTGACAACGACTCAGGAGAATGTGGATTTGTCCCCGCTTGTTGAAGCGTTATTAAATCTTAAGCTTCAGGGAAAAATAGTTGGAATATCCCATATATTCAATGACGAGGTATCTGATGCTGTTAAATGTGACAGAATGGAGCAGCTGTACGGACGTGATTATATAAACGAGGAGATATTGGGACTGAAATTTAAGGTGTCAACATTTTCATTTTTCCAGACGAACTCATATGGAGCAGAGAAATTGTATGGAAAGGTAAGGGAATATATAGGTGACACTAACAATAAGGTAGTGTTTGACCTGTACAGTGGAACAGGAACAATAGCACAGATGATGGCACCGGTGGCAGACAGTGTGGTAGGTGTTGAGATAGTAAAAGAGGCTGTAGAAGCAGCGAAGGAAAACGCAAAGTTAAATAATCTTGACAATTGCAGCTTTATTGCGGGAGATGTGCTTAAGGTACTTGATGAGATAGAAGAAAAGCCGGACCTTATCATACTCGACCCGCCGCGTGACGGAATACATCCTAAGGCATTACAGAAAATTATCGATTATGGTGTAAATAAGATGGTGTATGTTTCATGTAAGCCGACAAGCCTTGCAAGAGATCTCGTTGTGTTACAGGAGAGAGGATATAAGGTTGAAAAGGTGTGTGCGGTGGATATGTTCCCGCAGACGGCAAATGTAGAGACGGTAGCCAAATTATCCCTCAAATAAGATATAATTAAGGTTGAGGGTGAGATGGAGCCAGATGAAGAGGGTAATTACACACATCACAAGAAAAGACTACTTATTTAAAGATTAAGGAATATGTGAGGGAAATGATAAGGTATGAAAGTAATTATCATCAAAACTGAGTAAACCTGTTGCTATTACGGATAAATATGTGATAGAATGCAATATGTATTTTATAATCCAAGGAGGAAGAGATGGAAAACCTATTTAAACTCAAAGAGAATGGTACCACAGTCCGTACCGAAATAGTAGCAGGTCTTACAACATTCATGACAATGGCATATATCATTGCATTGAATCCTAATCTGCTTACAGGTTTTGGCACTAATGGTGGAACTAAATTATGGAACGGTGTGTTCCTTGCAACATGTATTGCTTCGGCAATCGGTATGTTTGCTATGGCATTCCTTGCCAACAAACCTTTTGCTCTTGCACCGGGCATGGGTCTTAACAGCTTTTTTGCTGTTGTTATAGGAAATATAGTTTCGATTACAGGATTATCATATACTGCTTCTTTTCAGGCAGGACTTTGTATTATCCTTATAGAAGGTATTGTATTTCTTATTCTCTCAGTACTTAATATACGAGAGAAAATTGTTCAGGCGATTCCTTTAGGAGTAAGACTCGGTATTGCACCGGCAATTGGTCTTATGCTTATGAACATTGGTTTAGGTTCTAATGCAGGCGTTTACAGTGAAGAAGGCGGTCCTTTCTATGTGATGAAAGATTTCTTTGGTGCATTAACACCGGGACTTGCAAAAGATACAATGGGTTCAGGTTACTCAGCAATGGTACTTGCTGTTGTGACAATGCTTATCGGTCTTTTTGTAATAATTATTCTTGACAGCAAGAAAGTAAAAGGATCAGTTTTACTTGGAATGCTTGTATCATGTGTTATATATTGGGCAGGAGAAGCAATTTTTCTTGACACAAATCCGTTTGCGTCATTAAAGACAGCTTCATTTATACCGCCTTTTAAGGACATGGTTGACACAACATTATTTAAATTTAATTTTAAAGGATTCATTGAGATTGGCTGGTTTACAGCTGTTACACTGGTAATCACATTCTGTATTATCGATATGTTTGATACAATCGGTACACTTGTGGGTACTGCTTCAAGAGCAGGCATGGTAGATGAGAATGGTGAAATGCCGAATATGAAACAGGCATTAATCTCAGATGCCATCGGTACAGTTGCAGGATCTGTTACAGGAACTTCAACAGTTACAACATTCGTTGAATCTGCATCAGGTGTTGAGGCAGGTGGACGTACAGGACTTACAGCATTAGTTACAGGTGTGCTTTTCCTTGCATGTATGTTTATTGCACCGATAGCAGCCATTATTCCGGCACCGGCTACATCAGCAGCACTTATATATGTTGGAATCCTTATGATTAGCGGTCTTAAAAAGATTGACTTTGACGATATGTGTCAGACAGTGCCTGTTGCACTTATGTTGATTGCGATGCCTATATCAGGTTCTATAGGACATGGTATCGGTTTGGGATTAATTTCATATACGGTTATCAAGGTATTCACAGGTAAGGCTAAGGATGTTTCAATACTTACTTATGTTATATCAGCTATATTCCTTGTGAAATTCTTCTTTGTAGTATAGTATGAAATATCATGCTGATGCATGAGATTAAAAAAATAAGATTGTCGTATCATTTAGACATTCTTATTTTTTTATGCTTTTAAATGTTGTCAGATAACTGGTTTCTATAGTAATGTATAAATTCCATTACCGTAGGTGCTCCTTTATCCGGACGTATTCTGTTTGTATAATATTTTTCAAGTGTTGATATGCTTGATACCGCCCATGTTTTATTAATTGCGGTCTGCATTGAACGTTGTATGCTCTGAATGGATTTGTGGTATTTGCCTGAAAGAATATTAAATACATTGCTTGTGTTATCTTCAAGAAGAATAAGAATTCCTTCATACAGATATGTATAGCCTATTAATTTAGGACTCACACCGAGTCTGTTAAGTTCATTTTTAACTGCAAGAGAAAGCTTCTTTTTATGTTCAATCTCAGGAACTTCTGCACATTCATCCGGTTTATGATTGTTCACTATGAAATCTTTAGTTATATCAAGAAAGTCTATGACAGACTGTTCTGAATATCCTTTTTGATGCTTATACATAATATAGTCAACACCGAGAGATCTTGTAAGCTCATGAATAGATGTACTCGGATTGTTGGTAGTCACTATTATAAACGGAAATACTGAAGGATTGAGGGCTTTTAAGTCTTTTAGAAAAGATATTCCGTCGCCTTCACCATACATGAGTTCAAGGTCAAGTATGACAACATTCGGGCGACAGTTCGTAATACATTTAAGCCCTTCAGTTGAACTGCCGGTGATACCTGCTATATACATTGATTCGTTTGCATCTATACATTTTTCAAGTCTGGCGCATGCATCATTATCATCTTCTATAATCAAAATATAAAGTTTATTATCCATAAATATCCCTGCCTAATATATTTGAAAAAATTTGTTTTGTCCATATATGCGTATTATAACATAAATAAACACAAAAACAACATAAAACAACAAAAATCAACACAAAATGTATACTGATATTGAATTGAAATTTGAAAACCCAGTGTTTAAACTATTGGCAACGGTGGAATAAGTAAATATGAGAAATGAAGGATAGAATAAAAAAAGAGCGTTATACAAAAGATTTGGTTAAAAATCAATTGTATAATGCTCTTTTAAAATATGAAGTTTTAGATAAGTTTAAATAAAGATGACTTGAGTATATGCCTGTCTGATTTGCATCTTGTTGATTTGAGCATATATTCGTCTGAATAATCAAATATAATGGAGACTTTTTTTGTGAAAGATTTGTTTTCAATATCGAATTCTTCTATAAGAAAGCTTCCATTATATTTTTTAAGTATTTCGTAGGTTGTATACAGTCCGATACCGCTTCCGCCTTCATTCTCGTGGGTTGTATATCTTTTGTGTCCCCAATTTGCAAGCACATTTATATCAAATGCCGGACCGCTGTCATACACATTTATGGTGAGACAGGACGATGTATCAAAGTTTACCATAACATTTTTGATGTCAGATGATTCAGTCGCGATTATTGCATTTTCGGTTATATCTGCAAGGATGGTAGACAGTTCATCTTCAGTCACAGGATTACCAATCCATTCGGTTATATTGCGGTCTGCAATTACATTAAAATTTATCCCGTCCCGGCATGCACGCTGATGCATATAGCCAAACAGAGAATCAATGGCGAGATTTCCGGTTGTGGATATGTATTTTTCGCTTGTTTCAAGTCTGTTAAGTATTCCTGTACGTTCTGAACTTATGTCTTTAAGTCTGTCAAGAAGTTTCTCTTTATCTCGGCTGTCGGGATTATTAATCATATTTTCAACAGCAAGCTCCATTGCAGGCAGAAGTTTATTATCTTTATGTATCAGTGAAGAGAGGTGTTTCACTTCATTTTCAAGCTGATTGATTTTAATATCCTTATCCTGAAGCTGAATTACATACTCCTGAAATTCTCTTGAACGGATTCTGTCCATGTATTCGCGGGTTGTGTAAGACTGCCACCAGCTCAGCATGAATATGGCACAGATAAGTAAAAATGAAAGTGGAACAATGTGAATGAGAGTTCCTTCATTTTTAGCATTTAACAGCATTGCGGCGAGAATCACAAGAATACCGATAACGGTAAATGGCGTGCTGTAAAATGGTTTGTTTATAAATGAAAGTCCGTTTTTGAACCTGTTAAATCTGAAAGGTATGGTGCATACGGCAAATTGTATAAACATGCCTATAAACTGTAGCAGTGTAGGATTAAAAAATGAGTCTAATACTATGTAATTAAATGTTACTAACGGAACTGACACAATGGAAAACACAATATAACTGTAGCTGAATGAAATTAATACAGTATTGAATGATAGGGAAAAATCCTTTGAATAATATCTGGTTAAAAACAGGGTTATCATTACAATCATAAAAATAAATTCAAAGTAATCAATATCTTTAAGCAGCAGATATGATAGCACAGCAAGGGTAGTAGAAAATACGGAACAGATTATATAATATGATTTTTGTGATTTTGGTCTGACGTTGAGAATCATTCTGTATGTATATATGCTGCAAATGATAAGCGAAAAGTATCTTGTAATATTTCTTAACATAAATAGTCCTTTCTATTACTTTATCAACTAAAACAGCATACCCATAAGTAAGTTAAAAATCCTTCAGAAAAGCCTATCCTTTAAGCATCAAATATAAAGGAGTGAGCCGGAATGTCAGGATTATGGGAAGCTATTTTAAAGTATTTTTCAAAATAATTATTTAGGCTGATTAATACACTGTATGTAAAAGAGAAATGTGGAAAATCATTATTGCAATGAATTTTCACATTTCTTTTTGTTATTTTATCAGTTTAAAAAGATTTTGCAAGGTCTTCTTCTACGGTAGAAATTTTTCTTATTCCGTAGTTTTCTATAAGAATATTCAGAACGTTTTCTGGTATAAATGCCGGCATCGGGAAGGCGGGGAAATTCCTTCTATATCTCCTGAATTTAAATCATTCAGTCTGTATTTTCCGCATGCGAGAATAGTGATAATTGCATCATCAGGTACAGATTTTGCAAATTCGGTATAATAGCTTCTGCCCGGGGCAGCACCGTCACAGCCTCAAAAATTACAACATTAGTAAGGTACGATAGTGATTTAATTATCCAAAATCAATAACAGTAATGACAAAACAAATTATTGATGATAAAATAAACAGGTATGTAAATAAAAAAAGGAGTGTAGCAGTTAATGATCCAAATTATAATTATAATAGGATACTTCCTGGTACTGTTTGATATTGTGTATCAGATAGGAAGTCAGGGAAACAGAGCAGATATACTGCCTGATTTTATAGGATATCTTCTGATATTCTGGGGGGCGTGGAAATATAAAAACGGGTCTGCCGACTTTAAGAAATTTAATATTTCTCTTATAGTGGCATTTGTGTATTCGTATGTGGCGTACATTCTTGATATGTACGGACTGATGTCGAAAATGCCTGTGATGGCGGTTACGATGATAAGTGCGGCATCGGATATGCTTAAAGTGACAACGATATTTTTACTGACGTTTGCGTTAAAAAGCTTTAAAAATCCAAGGTTGGATATACAAAGCAAGCGGTTGACAATGGTCTGGAGAGTTATACTGGTGTGTTATATAGCCGAGTATGTATTCTTAAACTTTGAGGAAATCGAAATAGCATTTTTCTTCTTCTCGAAGATATGTGCAGTGACGGTGATTTTCTATGTATTTACATCGTTTGACATATTGCGTTCAGAACAAAAAAAGAAAATTGGAGGAAAGAAATGAGATTAACAAAAAAAGAGTTATTTGCATCAGTTGCCATCGGTGCACTGTGTCTGGGAATTTGTGCCTGCGGTACAACTGACAAAAAGGATGCTTCTAAGGAGACGGACAAAAAGGTAGAAGTAGAGACTGTCGCTCCGGAGCTTGCTACGGAACTTAACGTGGTTGATGATAATTACAGAAATTATTATGAAGTATTTGTAGGTTCATTTTATGACAGTAATGGTGACGGTCTGGGAGATATTCAGGGACTTATATCAAAGCTTGATTATATAAATGATGGTGATGATACTACAGATGATGACCTTGGAATGAACGGCTTATGGCTTATGCCTGTAAATCCGTCTCCTACATATCATAAATATGATGTTATGGATTATTATGACATTGACTCAGGATACGGAACAAAAGAAGACTTTAAACAGT
This sequence comes from uncultured Lachnospiraceae bacterium, assembly GCA_902763335.1. Lineage (GTDB taxonomy): Bacteria > Bacillota > Clostridia > Lachnospirales > Lachnospiraceae > UBA2821. Next base: position 48,384 of record CACWRR010000027.1, read on the forward strand.
TGGTGGAAGAGTGTAATAAGAGAGGCATTAAGGTTATAATGGATCTTGTTATGAATCATTCAAGTGATCACCATGAATGGTTTCTGAAGGCTTCAGAATATCTTGAAAGTCTGGCACCGGGTGAGGAGCCTGACGAAAATGTATGCCCATACGTTGGATATTATACATTTTCAAGAACTAAAGAATCGGGAAATTATTATCAGGTAGGCAATTCAGACTGGTATTACAATGCACAGTTCAGCAGTAACATGCCTGACCTTAACTGGGACAATCCAAAGCTTAAAGAGGAATTTGAAAATATTGCAAAATACTGGATAGAAGAGTACGGTGTCGGTGGATTCAGACTTGATGCAGTGAAAGAATATTATTCAGGAAATACACCTAAAAATGTGGAGGTTCTCACATGGTTCAGCCAGTATGTCAAGAGTATAAAACCTGATGCCTACATAGTCGGAGAGGCGTGGTCAGGAGATTATTATGAATATCTTGCCAGCGGAATAGACAGTGTGTTTGATTTCAACTATGCAAGCTTTGACGGACACCTTGCAAACATAGTTCAGGATAATAATAAAGAGTATAATGGACGTTATCTTGCAGACAATCTTGTTTATTCACTTGATACTATAAAGAGTAAAAATCCAAACGGAATAATGGCTCCTTTTTATGCAAATCATGATTTGAACAGGGCAGCACATTATCTTGCATTTAAAGAGGACAAAATAAAGATGGATGCCGGACTGTTAAGCATAATGAATGGTTCACCTTTCTATTATTATGGTGATGAAATAGGACTCGGAGGAGCGGGTGATGATGAAAACAAGCGTTCACCTATGATATGGTCATCGACAGATGATACAGGAAAAACAAGAGGACCGGTAAATATGCAGTCTGCATATGTCATTAACAAATTCGGTTCGGTGGAAGAACAGCTCAAAGATGACAGCTCTATATTAAATTATGTAAAACATGCTGTTAAAATAAGAAACATGTTTCCGGAAATGGCACGAGGAGACGTGGAAATAATAGACGGTGTGGATGAGGAAATATTTGCAGTAAGAAAGACTTATGAGGGCAGCAGCATAATTGTACTTGCAAATACGTCATCAACAGACGAAAAGGAAGTTAAACTGGACAGAACTGAAAATGGTTATACAAACATTAAAGCCATCCTTGCAGTCGGTGATGATGAACCTTATCAGACAGAAGATACAATAGTAATGCCACCTTTTTCAATAGTGGTTCTTAAATAATAAGGTGCAGGACATTTTGGAGGTAACTTAGGATTTTCGCACGTTGCCTGCGTAAATATAAAATCCCCGCAGTGTATCAGATAATGATATACTGTGGGGATTCTTAGTCTAAATAAATCTCTGGTTTTAATCAGTCATTAAACAGAAAATCAATAAAGTCGATTGCGGTTTCGGGACGCTGGGTATTGATGACTATTCCTATAACCGCATCGTTGATTGGATTTTCATAATAATCGTAAAATTTGTAATTACAGTCTTTAAGCGAAATGCCATAGGCGTGTTCGGTGGTAGTATCCTTTTGCTTCTGATTATTGCAGAATACAAGTTTATCTTTATATTCTTCATATTTATCAGCCGGAAGAACATCCTTAAGGTCTAAATAATTGTCGGTTTTGGCATATGTTTTAAACCTGCTCTCGGTTGTGATAAATATATCGTATCTCCGTTTATCAAAGAAGTTGTTTACCTCTGTGTCCGTGAGGACTGAATCATAATATGATTTGAAAAATATTCTGTCTTTGTCAGGCTTTGTATCTGTAGTGCTCTCAATATACTTTCCAAAACGCTCAGGAATATCTTTTTCTAAATCAATATCAAAATACACGTTAAATGAAGCACCGAAGAATGTATCTTTCTCATCAGGCTTTACGATATAGTATATCATGTAGCCGGCAAATGCCAGTACAACAATTCCTAATATTACATATTTAAGGTAGTATTCCCTGAAATGGTGTAGCTTTTGTATTCTGTCCATGCTTTTCCAACGCTCGGATGCCGACGGATCTTTACGATTTGGATTGTATATTTCTGCTTCAGCTTCAAGTCTGCCGTGTTTTACGTCATCGTCATTTTTTTTGCCGGGCTGCAATATTTCCATATGTGATTGTACCTTCTTTCAGTAAAAATAATGCACAAAGTATAGCATACTGTGAAAAAAAACTCAACTAATAGTCAAAATGTTTATAATGATTTAAGTTTTTTTAGAACTTTTAAGTAATTTTACATAGTAATTGATAAAATTTTACATAATAATTATTAAAAATGTTCAATTACTTGGGAAAATCAGTTGCAAAATTATGGCAAATGTACTATAATAATTTTATGCAAAATTGCAAAAAACAAAAAAACATAAGAAAGGGATGGTTTTAATTTATGAAGAAATTAATTAAAAGCACAGTTGCAGTAGCAAGTGCAGTAGCTATGGCGTTCACTATGGCAGCAGTTCCAACAGTAAGCGCATTAGCTGATGACACTGCTGAACCAGCACCGGTAGTAGAGGTCTTTGACACTGCTACATTTGGAGCAGATGAAGTACATTATACATTAGCAGGAGGATGTGCACCGGGAGAATGGACACCGCTTGCTAAAGCAAATGAACTGAAGGAAACAGAGTACGAGGGAGTATACGCGTTAGATATTACAGTACCTGCATATAGCAAAGATACAGAATATCAGAACAGATTTAAAATCTGCAGAATAGACAGTACAGTAATGGACGCAGGATGGGGTCAGACAATATGTCTTGGAACAGATAAATATGGAGACAGCCAGACACAGTTCAGAATAGAGAACGAAGAAGAAGGCAACTATACAGTT
>CACWRR010000028.1 GCA_902763335.1 uncultured Lachnospiraceae bacterium
GGAACTCCGGATTTTACAGCATCATGTATACTTTTAAGCATACTCTTATTTGCTGAAAGCTCAGACGCATAAAGTTCAGGATAACCTCCGTTTAATATTATTCCGTTTATGTCCTCCGGAAGCTTTTCATCATTTAGCGGTGAAAATGTGACTATCTCACATCCAATACTTCTTAAAATATCATAATTATCCTCATAATGGAAGCAGAAAGCTTTATCCTTAGCAACCGCTATTCTTACATTTTCATCTGTAACCCTCTCTATGCTGATTTCATCATCATCTATATCCGGTGCCTCCGATGCTATCTCAAGCATTCTGTCTATATCTATATTATCCTCACAAATGCCTGCCAGTCTGCTGACTTTTTCTTTAAGATTATCTATCTCATCTGATGTGACAAGTCCCAGATGCCTTGACTCTATCATACACTCATTTGCTGTCGGAAATCTTCCGAGATACTCTGTATGAAATGTATCACACATTTTCTTCACGTCCGGTACAAGACTTTCCGGCAGACGGTTGAATATAAATCCACATATATTGTTAGGCTTCTGAAACTCCAGAAATCCGCATATAACTGCTCCTATACTTGCCGCCATACCCTTACAGTCTATCACTATAACCGCCGGCGTTTCTGTTTTAACCGCTATATCCATGGATGAGCCTGCCACCCCGGCACCGTCAAAGTACCCCATGACACCCTCTATCACAGATATATCCTTTGCATTTTTCTTAATCACATGCTTCAGGGTAGGCGTATCGCAAAAAAAGCTGTCAAGATTTCTTGAATAGGCTCCGATTACACTGGTGTGAAACATCGGGTCAATATAATCCGGTCCGCATTTAAAAGAAGATACATCGTATCCTCTGTCTATAAGTGCTTTTAAAATTCCACATGTTACAGTTGTTTTTCCTGAACCGCTCTTCACGCCGGATATAAGTATTCTTTTCATATTTCCTCCATTACTGCGTATTAATTATAAATATCGGATTTTCCGCTGCAAACATTGTGTGTGTTCCGATTTTCCTTGTTCTTGTTACGGCTATCTGGCTGATATTATATTGCACGTTACAGTTGTTAAAAATATTTACCACGCTGTTAAGTGTTTCTATCGATACTGCCGTTACCACTATTTTAACATCATGATTTTTCTCATATGCACATTTTATTATCTGCTCTAATCTACCGCCCGAACCACCTATAAATACCACATCGGGTTTCTCCAGTCCGGATATTTTTTCTGCCGCATCGCCATATAATATCTCTATATTGTCACATCCGAATTTGTGTCTGTTTTTATCCGTAAGTTCTATCGCCTCTTTATTTTTATCTATCGCCGTTACTCTGCCATCAGCACATCTTATTGCCATCTCTACTGATACTGAACCGGTTCCACAGCCTATATCCCAGCAGTTATCCCTCTTTGATATATTCATAAGTGATATACATACTGAACGAATCTCAGATTTTGTCATCGGAACCTTTCCCCTTATAAATTCATCATCAGGTATTCCGCTTCTCACACACTTTTCGTATTCATTATTCACCACAATCATCACGCACAGCCTGTCCGTAACTATATCTGTGTACTCCTTTGCAGTTCCTTCATATATTTTCTCATTTTCCATTGAAAGGTTTTCACCGATATACACCTCTACATTTCCCCAGAATGAAAAATGTTTTCTCATTACTGCACACATTTCTTATTATATTTGCATCATTTCCATGCAGACTTACAAAATGCATATCCTGCCATGTCATTCCTGTCTTTGCTGCAAAATATACGGGAGATGCTATACCGCTCATCACTTCGGTGTCATATCCCTTAAGCAGTGGCAGTAAAGACTTTGTTCCACTAAAAAAACCCGTATCCCCTGACATCAGGATAACAAAACGCTTTTTTTCACTTTTATTTATAAAATCTGCTATGTCATTACTTTTATATGAGACAAATACATCCTTACCGGAAATTTTTTCACTTACCGACCGGGTCATTCTCCCTGCCCCTATTATAACTTCCGCTTCATTTATGGCATTCTCCACATCATTTGTAAGGCTTTTTTGTCCGTCCATTCCTATGCCTGCTATAATAATCTTTTTTTCAGATAATATATTTTCCATCTCTTTTACCGTTACTCCGCTTTCTACAGGCCGCCTTACTATAATCATTTTCACACCCTTTGCCTTAAATCCGCCTGTCATTCCGCTTTCTTTGGTTATCATATATGAAGCCTTATATTTCTTTAACTGCTCTATGTTATCATCCACCGAAAACGGTCCTCTGTCTGCTATTATCCGCTCATCATCAAATCCAAGTTCATGGCACTGCCTAATTACCTCTTCTGAATCAAGAACTCTTACTGCACACCTTTTTTTATAATCACTAAGTCCGCATATTTTTTTCAGTTCTTTACTTCCCGTTGTGACAAATATATTCCCATCGGTTTTATCAAGAAATCTGACTGCCTCATCAATATTATCAAAATATTCTGCTCCGTCCACGCACTCATCATTTTCCCTGACTACCCTGTAATAATCTGCTTTATCCGTTCCATAGAGATTTATCGCATTTTTTATATTTTTCGTGACTTCTTTCGCATATGGATGTGTAGCATCTACTATGATATCCGCTCCCACATTTTCCACAAATTCAAGTATCTCTTTCTCTGTCATCTTCTTATCTGATATCACAACATTTTCCGAATCAGGAAGAAGATGCGCACCGTATTCTGTCGTAACACTGACATATGCCTTTATTCTGTTTTTGTCACACCACTCGGCAAGCTCTCTTCCCTCTGTGGTTCCGCCAAATATTACTATTTTTTTCATTTTCTAAAATATCCTCTTGGAGTTATCATTTTTCCGTTTATCATCTTTGTCTCACTGTTTCCCACAAATACTGTCGTAAACATATCCACATGACATTCTCTCAGTTCCTTAAGTGTCATAACTTCAAATGTCTCACCATCGCGTCCTATATTTTTCACATATCCGCATACGGTATCATCTGTCTTATATTTTAACATTATATCACATGCCTTCATCAGATAGTCTGCCCTCTTTTTTGACGATGGATTGTAAATTGCCACTGCAAAATCTCCCATTGCCGCACATTCAAGCCTTTTTTCTATCTTTTCCCACGGTGTCAGCAAATCTGAGAGACTTATAACACAAAAATCATGTGTTAAGGGTGCTCCGAGAACCGCACTTCCGCTTATCGCTGCCGTCACTCCCGGCACCACGCATATCCCCACATCATTATATTCTACCGACATTTCATACGCCAGTCCCGCCATTCCATATACTACACTGTCTCCGCTGCATATGATTGCAACGTTTTTGGTTTCTGCTTCTTTTAATGCCATCTCCACCCTGTCTTTTTCCTTTGTCATCGGTGTTGATAAAAATGTTTTATCGCCAAAATATTTCTTAAGCAGCTCAACATACACGGTATAGCCGACTATAATATCACAATTCTCTATGGCTTTCTTTGCTTCTATAGTCATTCCATCATATGAACCGGCACCAAAACCTACAAGATACAGTTTCATTTATTCCTCCATTTCCAGACCTGTGTTCCGTCTTAAAAAATCTATGTCAAAATGTTTTTTTGCTACTGCCATCGTTATGCCATCTCCCGCCGTCTTCCTCACAACAATGTCACCCCCACATTTTACTGCACTTCTCTCACATACATTATCTACTCCCACATTATTTTTTACAAATTCCGAGCCTGTAAACTCTCCCTCTGTTTCATTTAATTCTTCCGCAGAATATGTTACAAATTTTATTTTATATTTCTTTGCAAAATCAAGTATCGCTTTTTCATCTTTTTTTAAATCAATGGATGCAATCGTCCCAATCGTATGTAACGGAATACCTGTTTCTTTTAATCTTTCAATAATGCATTTTTCAAATTTCTCACTGTCCGTCCCACGTCTGCATCCCACTCCGAGAATCATATTTCTCGGAACAAGATTAAGTGTGTACTTAAACGGTTTTAATGAAATATCCGAATCAATGCATATCCCTGTATCCGTTTTTTCATCATTTCCACTGACATTTATATTAAAACAGTCCCGCGGAATATTATAGCACTTACAGCTTGAATATAGTCCCATCTTCACACCTGATAAAACTTTTACGGCAATCTCTTTTGCCATATCCATATCAGCTATATACAGATTGTTTGCCACCGCAAAACTGTCCGGTGAAAAATTTTTCCTGACATCAGTGGCAGTGGTGATAACCGCCTGTCCGCCTGTTATGTCTGCTATAATTTCTGTCATTTCATTTGCACCGCCGATATGTCCCGACAGCAATGATATCACATTCTTTCCCTGTTCATCCATAACTATTATCCCCGGGTCCTTTGTCTTATCCTCAATATACGGTGCTATAAGTCTCACTGCAATTCCGCACGCACTGATAAATATTATAAAATCATATCTGTTCCATATATTCCTTATGAGTTCCTTTCCATCCGTAAATGTAAAAGTTTCTCCCGATGAATACCTGTAAAATGTATAAATATGACATTCACTGTTATTCAGTTTTTCTCTGATATTTTCAGATATTTTTTTACCGTTTGCGGTAAATGTCACAATGGCAAGTTTCATTTTCATTTCTCCACTTTCTGCTTACTGTCAGACTTCTTTCTAAATTCTGTCTCAAAATTTTCATCATATAATTTTGACAATGCATAATCATTACCAAGAAATTTTCCCACTACTATAAGCGCTGTCTTTCTTATATTGTTTTCGGCTGCTGTATCGTATAATCTGCTTACGGAACATCTGAATACTTTTTCATCCGGCCAGCTTGCCTTATAAACTATGGCAGCCGGACAGTCAGCTTCATATCCTCCCGCCATGAGTTCTTCCTGAAGTTTTTTTAACATTCCGGTACTTAAAAATATAACCATGGTGGCTCCATGTGCAGCAAGACTTCTTATTTTTTCCCTGTCCGGCACCGGAGTTCTTCCCTCCATCCTTGTGATTATGACAGTCTGTGAGACATCAGGAAGTGTATATTCAGCCTTTAGTGCCGCCGCTGCCCCACAAAACGAGCTTACCCCCGGACAGTACTCATAATCTATATTAAGTGCATCCAGCCTGTCCATCTGTTCTCTGATGGCACCATACACACATGGGTCTCCAGTATGCAGTCTCACCGTCATAAGACCTTTTTTCTCTGCCTCCTCCATTACCTCTATCACCTGATTCAAATCCATCTCTGCACTGTTGTATACTCTGCAATCATTTTTTGCGTACTCCAAAAGTTCCGGATTCACCAGCGAACCGGCATATATAATGACATCAGCCTGCTCTAACAGATGCATCCCCCTTACGGTTATCAGATCCTTTGCTCCACATCCTGCTCCAACAAAATTAACCATTCCATTCCTCCATCAATTTCTTTTCTATTTCGTCAGCTTTTTTTGTTCTTCCTATAACGCCATATTTATTTGAAAAATATATGGCTCCTATGTCTATTTCACCTTTAACCTTATTTTCAAGATAAAAGTTTATCCGTTCCTTTAAAACAGCCTGTACTTTTTCATAAACACCATTTTCTTTAAGAATCGATATCGCATCATCCACTGTCACACACTCAGGTATCTTTTGCAAAATATTAACATCGACACCGGCAATAACCCCGCACGTCACTATCACATCCATCCTGCCGTCTGCCTGTGCTGAATGTGTATTCATTATACCTGCTCCGAGTTTTACCATCTTTCCTATATGACCTACTATAAGTACTCTCTCAAATCCATATTCTATCGCAGTGTCGATTGCTTCACCTATAAAGTTACTGCACATTACACCCTTTGCTATTATATGCGGCATTTCATCGTGCAAAAATGTCTTACTGTAGTTTCCTATAGTGACGAGAAGGTTTTTCTTTCCCTCCTGCCTTATCATCCTTTCCTCAACCCTTATGGTATCTATAAGTGCCTGATTGCTCATCGGCTCTACTATCCCGCTTGTTCCTATAATGGAAATTCCGCCCTCTATACCAAGTCTGGGATTAAATGTTTTGGCTGCTATCTTTTCACCATCCGGTACCGATATGATTATCTCTATTCCTCCGTGATAATCATACATTTCCATTACATCCTTTACAGCCATGGTTATCATTTTTCTCGGAACACTGTTTATAGCTGCATTTCCAACCGGCTGGTCAAGTCCGTTTCTGGTAACTCTTCCCACACCTTTTCCACCGTCTATAATGACACCGTCTTCACATTTTTTTGCTGTCGCATACACTAACATACCATTTGTTATATCCGGATCATCGCCACTGTCCTTTCTGACTGCACAGCATACATATCCGTCACCCTCTGATATATCTTCTATATCCGGCCGGATTTCTATTCCTTTGGGAGTCATTATGCATACACTTAAAACTCTATCTCCTGTTATAAGCATTTCCGTTGCCGCCTTTGCAGCAGCCGTAGCACAGGAGCCTGTTGTATATCCGCATCTTAATTTTTTGCTTCCCTGATAAATATATTCTTCTAACATCATTTCATCCTTTTATCAATACTGTCGTGAAATATCCCGTGTTATCATCCAGTTCATCTGCACTCTTATATATTTTCTGGCTTTCAAGCCCGCAGTTTTCCACTCCGCTTACATCTTTACCTGAAAACTTACTTTTTATATCTTCTACAGCCCTGCTGCTCTTCATCACTATCTTATTAGCCTTTATTTCTGCCAGCTCATCAAATTCCCTGCTGTCTCCGGGAATGATGACTATATTTTCCTTTCCCTGTGCAATCGGTTTCTTCAATTCCGCTGCCACCGCACAAAAGCTCGGAACCCCGGGACATATTTCCACATCATATCCTTCACTGATAATAATATCTGCTATATATGAAAATGTCGAGTAGATTGATATATCTCCTATATTCAAAAATGCTATATTTTTCTCATTATCCAAATGTTTTTCCAAATTCTTTGCTATATTTTCGTAATTATTTCTGAGTACTTCTTTATCCATACTCATCGGAAATTCTGCATACACTATCTCTTTATCCTGCATATCACATTCTTCGCACGCAATGGAATATGCCATGGTATTCTCACCTTTTGTTCTCGGAACGGCAATAACATCACACTTCTCTATTATTCTCACCGACCTAACAGTCATCAAATCCGCACTTCCCGGTCCCACACTGACTCCATATAACTTTGCCACAGTACTTCTCTCCTTATCATATGAATTTTTAGATTAGTGTGTCAAAATGGTGCTACGCACCAACCAGACACACTAATCAATAGGTATTTTCGAAACTCTTTCGGCAATCATATAATCTTGTGCAAACGTATGAGCGTTATAGCCTATAAATTTGCACAAGTCAATATATAAATTAAAGCGTTTCGAAAATATCTTTAATTAGCATCAACTACGCTTGTAAATCTGATACAACATTGCATTACATATTGCTGCTGCCACGGTACTTCCGCCCTTTCTTCCCTCCGCAACTATATATGGAACATCACACTTTTTTATCATTTCTTTAGACTGTATAATATTTACAAATCCCACCGGTGCGCCTACAACCAATGCCGGATTCATTCTGCCTTCCTCTATCAGTTCTGCTATCCTTATAAGTGCAGTAGGTGCATTTCCTACTACATATATAAGAGGCTTTTCCCTAAATAACTCCATAGCCTTTTCAACTGACGCAACGGCTCTTGTACTTCCCGCTGCCTTTGCTTTTGCCGCAACATCTTCATCTGCCATAAAGCAATGTAACACACATCCAAGTGATTTTATAGCCGGCTTGCTTATTCCTGCCTTCGCCATATTTGTATCAGTCACTATAACGGCACCCGACTTCAAAGCTTCTAATCCTTTTTCCACCGCATTTTCTGAAAATTTCAGATTATTTAGATAATCAAAATCTGCAGTTGTATGGATTACCCTTTTTACAATCAGTTTTTCACTTTCTGTTAAATGCGATGTGTCACCGATTTCACTTTCTATGATTTCCATACTTCTCTTTTCTATATCTTCCGGTTTAATATTTTCTATGTTCAATATTTTTCCTCCGTTCCTTAACCTCTGTCTTAATGGCTCCAGACCAATCATATAATAACGATATTATAGCACAGTTTATCTCGGAATACTATCACTCACGCACAGTGCTCCCCACCCCTGCCTCGGTGACGGCACTTCTTCACCTTTAAACGGTTTAGCTCCTTTTATCAGATATGCCTTTACCTTTTCACCATACAGATAGCTGTCTCTGCCTCTTATGATTCCCCATTCCATCAACATTGCTGCACCGCCCGTAACAAAAGGTGTTGCCATGGAAGTTCCTGTTCTCACTCCGGTAGTTCCTCCCGGTTCGGCAGACCGTATATTTACAGCCGGTGCAACCAGATCCGGTTTTACTATATTGGCAAGTCTTAAATATCCTCTTCCTGAAAAATCAGCAAGACTCATACTTCTGCTGTCATAACCTCCAACCGTTATAACTCCAAGTGCTGTTGACGGAATGGTAAGCGTTGTTTCCGACGAAGGTCTGACAAACCTCGTGCTTCCACCAAGCACCTGTGCTGACGGCAGCCACATATCGTATTTTCCATCAGCTATCTTTTTTCCCCTCAACTCTATCTGCCATATTCCTTCCGTAACATAGCTGCCCCTGGGAATAATCTGTATATATATTTCCTGTGACGTACTGTAGGGTACCGGTGTTCCATAGTATACCTCTATATAATTTTCATCTATAATATATCTCGCCGCTCCAATGTTGTTATTTATAAACACGTATTCATTTCCTGTTGCACCTCTTAAATATATATCTATGTCATCCTGATACTCTTTCCATATCTGTATACTGAAGGACTGCTGATAGCTGCCGACAGTCAGTTGCACGATTTCATCTGTGTTCTGCCTTATTACACCTGACGCATGCCCTGCCACACTTCCTTCATTTCCCGAACCTACACATATTACGGTTTTCCACTCATCAGCCACATCGTTTATAAATGTTTCCACAAGCGAAAGACCATCATGTGAACCATATGTATTCCCATAACTCAGATTAATTGCCACCGGCATTCCGTATACTTTTGCCTGATCAATTATATAATTTACTGCCTGCACCAGCTCACTTGTCAGCGGTCTGCTTACATTTCCGTTATTTTCTCCACCGCCAAGCTTTACTGCTATAATGCTGCTTTTTGTTGCCATCCCCAAATTATTATTTTTATCATCGGCAAAATTCCCTGCCATTATTCCTGCCACATGAGTACCGTGTCCGCTGTAATCCCTTGTCGGAACTATACGGTAACGTTCAACAGGTGTATCCGCTGACAATGCCTCATTTATAGCCACTGAATCATACTCACTTCCTATCCTGTATCCGTCCGGAGGATTTCCCTGTATACTCTGGTCCCATATTTTTAATATTCTCGTTGTTCCGTCTTCATTTCTAAATACAGGATGGGCATAATCTATTCCGCTGTCAATACACGCACATATAACCCCCTGTCCAAACAGTCCTGTCATATTATCCCCAAACGCATTTTCCATCTGTACAGCCGAGACACAAGATGCCCTCCTGCCATCTATAATACTGAAAAATAAATTTTTCGGTTTCTCAACATATATTATCTGTGGCATACTCTCTAAAACATCTATATATTCCTCACTTATCGTTATAATTGCATATCCTGATGATAAATACACTATATATGCTCCTACATTTTCCAGTTCCGAAATGTCACCATAATACCTTACTATTAAATCCCATGTCCTATTATTCTTATCAAATCCGGCTGACAGTTCATCTGATTTCTCCCTCTGTTCATCTGAAATATCTGTAGCAAGATTAAGCTGATTGTCGGCTTTTTCGCTATTCAATAAAATCACCTCATATATTATATATGTATCATATGCTTTTCCATTGACTAACTATTCATGGTAATTCGCAGTAATTAAAAAAATGCAATACCAATCTTTCTTTGATTAGTATTGCATTATAATATCTGTCTTACATTACATAAAAATATCAAGTTTTACTTCTTTGCCTGTTTTCTCATATGCATTGAGTTTATTATCACTTGTGCATGTTGCTAAAACAACGTTTTCTACATTATCTATTCCCTGGGATTTTAATTGATTCATTAACCACTTTTCGTCTTTTCCCGCATGTCTCAGATTCTGCCACATGATGTTTCCATCTATTATAAGGTTTGCATTCATCATTTCCTGAGGCGGATTCATATCAAAATCTGCCGGTGTTGCAGGTCTCTCTGTCTCAACAGGAAGAAAACTTATCTTTCCGTTATCCTCAAGGATTGCTGTCTGTATTTTGGACACATCAAAGTATCCGCTGATACGGCACTGTGTAAGAAATTCATTTATATCTATCTTTGCCTTGTTCAGATTTTTCTCGTATATTTCACCTTTATCCATAAGAATAAGTGCTTTACCTGTTATAAATTTTCTTGCTTTAAGGCTCTTTGTACTTGCAAATGCCAACAGTACACTTACCACTCCGTATACTATCATGGCTGTAAGCGGCTGCACAAAGCTTTCATCAAGGGATGTGGACATTTCAGCAGCAATGGAACCTATTGTTATACCATTCACATAATCAAACATACTAAGCTCCGACATCTGTCTGTATCCCATAAGTTTTGTAAGAAAGAAAAGTACAACTATTGAGCCTAATGACAGTGCAATGATGTATAAAACTTCCTGCAAAGAATCACCTCCAATTATATTCAATGTCAGACATTTGCCTATATCAAATATAATTGACCTATTGCCGTTCTTTTATTCAATTTTTACTCTGCTTCTGTATTTTTCATTCGTTCAAGGCTTATTCTGCACGCTTTTATGACATCCTCTTTTGTATCTGCCGATACCATGAAGCCGCTTTTATGACAGAAGTTGAGTGTTTTTATACCGGATATTTTTCTTAATTCTTCTGTATCTTTTCCACGCCATTCCTCACAAAACGGGCATTTAAGTTCAAGACTTCCCTCTTCTGCCGGTACTGCTATACTGCAGTATCCGCCTCTGTTTGACGGATGTACAACAAATTTTATATCTGTCGGTATAAGTTTTTTTCTCCACGGAAGTGATCTTTCAAGCACCAGTATGTCATTATCCTGATTTTCTTTTAACTTCTCTTCTAAAATCTCATAGGCACGATTACTTGCTAAAATATTGTCTATTCTGTTTTTCAGGATTTTCCCCGCAAATTCCACAGCATCAAAAAACTCTCTGTCACCGTTACTGTCACTTTCCCAGCCCGGATTAAAATCATTTATCAAATCCGCTATGGCATTTTTTATTCCAGTATTATCACTTTCATCAAGCGGCTGTATAAATTTTTCATCAAATTTTTCTGCCGACTCTTCTCCCAGTATATCTGCACCAACACCTTCCCACAACAATCCAAACGCTGCATATGGAACCCCGTTTTCCCTTATTCTGCTGTCTGTCTGATGATGGTCAAATTCTCCTTTTCCTATGTCAAATATTATTCCCTGAGTATTTTCATCTACCGAATTCACCCTTGTAATATTTATATCAGGATTTATCATACGCAAAAGTGCAGATGAAAAAACATCATCTGCATGAAACTTGCCACTGTGTGTAAATGCATCATGGGATTTTTTTATTCTGTCTGTCAATTCTGTCATTTTCTTTCTCCGTTCCTTACTTCATAACACCAAAATTATTCCACGGTAATTTTCATCTTACCGTGGAATAACTACTGTAACCGTATCTATTTAGAAATATACAAGGTCATCTTCCGGTTTCTCTCCTTTTTCTATCTGTGTAGGATACAATACCGGACCTTTTCCTCTATATTCTTTTGCAAATTCACGTTTTACCTTTGCCGTAACATTTACCCAGTCCTTATCATTATACTGTGCTATATCTGCATTCTTGCATAACACTCCCATGTACTGGATATCGTCCGCACAACATGTCATCGCAAATCTTCCCGGAACAAATGATGTAGGCGGATAATTTTTAGGTTTAAATACTAAAGCATTAAACTTAACTGTTTTGCCCTCATATTTCTTTGGATTATCCATAACATCCATATACCAAATGCCATAATCATCGTCCTCTATCTCTATAACAGGTGCATCTATGTCAAACGGAAGTTCTTCCTCCTTTAATGCATCCTCAAATCCTTCTGCTGCCTCATATCCTATCTGGGCTTTTTTATTGAAGAGTTTAACGCTTCTTCTGAAGTCATTTCTCTTAGTCTGATCTGTACATCTGTTAAGTATAACAAGGTCAGACATTGATAACTGATCCATAACCATAGAACGCATATTGCTCCAATACATAGGAAATGTTGTAGCATCCACGGTAGATATAACCTGTGCAAGTTCCCACTCGTCCGGCATATTGTCATCAAGTGCTGCTTCTATCTGCCACATACCGTTGTACTCAATCATTACCCTTTCAGGTTTATGAAGCTCATCACACTTTTTATAATATTCCTCTGTGAGTGTTTCCTGTGACTCAACCTTCTCTATGAAAATGTTTTTCTTTGAGTATTCTACCTCATCATACTCTTCCTCTCCTTCTTCACACAAAATAAGAAGAGTCTTTTCCCCGTTAAAAAATCCCGGATCTTTTAACGCATCTTTTATAAAACTTGTCTTTCCACTCTCAAGAAATCCTGTGAAAAGAAATACCGGTACTTCCCTTTTTTTCATCTATTACCAAGCCTTTCTGTGTTTACTGATCATTATATATTAAAAAGATTCTTAAGCTTATCTTCATCAAGATTTGTTCCGATAACACATATTCTTCCTGTATAGTCTGCACTACCGTGTCTTACTTCATATTCGCCCGGAACAAGGTCGAAATGTATCCACTTACCGTCTGTATCAGGAATGATTCCTTTTGCTCTGAGAATGATACCATACTCCTCTGATGAAGAGAGTTTCTCAAGTGCTGACTTAATCTCATCTTCTGCGAATTTATGTGGTGTTTCTACGCCCCAGCTTGTGAATACATCATCTGCATGATGATGGCCCTCTTCGTGATGGTGATGGTGCTCATGCTCCTCATCGTGATGATGCCCGCAACAGCACTCTTCTCCATCTTCATGGTGATGGTGCTCATGTTCTTCATCATCATGGTGGTGATGTTCATGCTCTTCATCGTCATGATGGTGTCCACAACAGCATTCTTCACCATCTTCATGGTGATGGTGATGATGATGTCTTTCATGATCAGTAACTTTCAATTCATCTTCCGTAAAGAGTTCATCAACTATTGAACCTTTCTTTTCGATTGCAGCTAATACCTGATCTCCTGAAAGATCATCCCACGGTGTTGTTATAATAGCAGCCTTCTCATTGTGTTCTCTTAAAAGATCAACAGTTTCTTTTAATTTTGCCTCCGGCATTTTCTGTGAACGGCTGATTACAATTGTACCTGCACTCTCAACCTGATTATTGAAAAATTCACCAAAATTCTTCATATACATTTTTGTTTTCATTCCGTCAACAACTGTAGTTGTACTGTTAAGTACAATATCAACTTTTCCCTGGACATCAAGTACAGCTTTGATAACATCTGAAAGTTTACCTACACCTGATGGTTCAATAATGATTCTGTCCGGTGCATATTTGCTTACTACTTCCTGAAGTGCCGTTCCAAAATCTCCGACAAGTGAACAGCATATACATCCTGAGTTCATCTCAGTAACTTCAACTCCTGAGTCCTTTAAAAATCCACCGTCTATTCCGATTTCACCGAACTCATTCTCTATAAGTACAAGTTTTTCACCCTTAAATGCCTCTGCAACAAGTTTTTTAATAAATGTTGTTTTTCCTGCTCCCAAAAAACCTGAAATTATATCTATTTTTGTCATTTCTGCTCTCTCCGTTTCTTAAATTATTTTAAAAATCCGTTTACTATCTGTGCTTCTGCCTCTGACTCTGTAAGTCCCAATGTCATAAGTTTTATTATCTGCTCTCCTGCAATCTTACCTATGGCCGCCTCATGTATAAGTGCCGCCTCAAGGTTATTCGCTGTTATCTCTGGAATAGCACTTATCTTTGCATCATCCATGATAATCGCATCACATTCAGAATGTCCCGCACATTTTGCATTACCATTTATCTTGGCTAAGAATAACTGTGATGAACTGTCCTTAGCTACCGACCTTGATATTACATTCGTGCTGGAATTGTCTCCATTTAAATCAACCGTAAATCCGGTCTTTGCATGCTGTTTACCATGTGTCATGAGCTTTTCATGAACTATAAATGTTGCTCCTTCACCAAGTACGGCATTGGTAACTCTCTCTGTTGAATCAATTCCCTTTAACTGTACCGTTTCCATTTCCATATAACCGTTCTCGGCTATCTCGACTATGGTTGTAGGATTCATGACATTCTCGCCATTACCGTCTCCCTGTCCGTAATGTTTCTCTACATATTTAACTCTTGCATTCTTAGCTATATGAAATGTGTGAATACCGTCATGCTGTGACTTCTTATCCCCACCATTGTGTATTCCACATCCGGCTATTATAACCACATCAGCTCCTTCACCAATATAGAAATCATTATATACAAGATCTTCTAACCCTGTCTGGCTTATTATAACCGGTATATGAACACTTTCATTTTTGGTTCCCGGCTTGATAATGATATCAATTCCCGGTTTATCCTCTTTCGTTACTATATCTATGTTTGCCGTTGTATTCCTTCCGGCAAGCCCGCCGTTAGAACGTATGTTGTACGCCCCTTCCGGAACACCGTGAAGGTCGGCTACCTGTTCCAACAGTGTTTTTTGTATTTCATCCATTGCCATCAGCTTATACCCTGCCTTTCAAAATCCTTTTAATCGCAGTTGAACTTGCATCCGCCTGTTCCCTGTAAAAGTTCAGGAAGAATATCTGTCTTCTTTCCTTTATCTTTTATTTCTCCACCTGCAATCACTACTATCTCATCAGCAATATTTAATATTCTTTCCTGATGGGATATTATTATTATTGAGCTGTCTTTTTCATTATGCATCTTTTCAAATACTTTAATGAGATTCTTAAATGACCACAAATCAATTCCTGCCTCAGGCTCATCAAATACGCAGGTCTTTGTTCCTCTTGCAATAATAGTGGCTATCTCTATACGCTTAAGCTCTCCTCCTGACAGGCTTGCATCCACTTCCCTGTTTATATAATCCCTTGCGCACAGTCCAACCTCTGAAAGAATATCACACGCTCCGGCTATTGACATGTTATCTCCGGCAGCAAGCTTAATCAGATTCTTTACCTGTATACCCTTAAATCTGACCGGCTGCTGAAATGCATAGCTTATTCCCATTCTGGCTCTGTCCGTTATACTTGCCTCAGTTATATCGGTTCCATTATAGATAATCTTTCCTTTTGTCGGTTTCTCAATTCCTGCAATAACTTTTGCAAGTGTTGATTTTCCACCGCCATTCGGTCCGGTAATAGCTATGAACTTACCATCTTCTATCTTTAAACTTATATTTTTCAGTATCTCTTTATGCTTATCTTTTTCGTCATCAACCATAAAGGACACGTCCTGTAATTCAAGCACTCTGTATCATCCCTTTCCGATAGTTCCCTATCTTTCCGATTTTACCACATTATCGAAAAAAGAGGTAGGCTTTTTTTTATTTTTTAGAATTAGCGTTTCTTTTTCTCATTAAGCCTCCTATCCGTCCCGTCTCTTTGGCAGATAACGACTTCCATCCATCTGCCTTTACCTTATCTAAAAGCCCAAGTTCCTCTGCTATCTCATATTTTATTTTTTCATCCGGTGCAAGATTACTAAAATCTATTTTCTTTTTCTCAGACATGGTTCATTTCCTCCATACAATTTAATATTTAATAGTATTAACCTTAACTTCATTGTTATTCAATTGATATTTCAATAATAATGTGGTATTCTGAATTCTATATTCAGGATTCAGATGTCAAAAGCCCCTACGGGGACTAGCCAACACAAGTATGTGTATTTGCAAGCCAGTTTGCAATATCACATATTGTGTTTGGCTGGTGCGTAGCACCCTTTTGACACCTTAATCCCAATTATCAATAAAAAATCCAGAAAGGAAACACATATTATGAGAAATAAAAGATTTATCGCAGCCTTAAGCATTTGTCTCTGTGGTGTAGTTTTATTTGCAGGCTGTGGAAAAAAGGAAAGTACTAAAGACACTGTTAAATCTACTTCCTCTACGAAACAGGATACTTCCAAAAAAGAAGTAACATCAAAGGAGGATACCACATCTTCTGATAAGGAGAGTTCATCTGCTGTCGAAAGCACCACTGCTGCTGAAACTACAACTGAGGCCGGTAATTCACCTGCTGCAACTGCCGTAAATGTACCGACAGATGCCAGTTCCATGATATTATCGGCACACGCTCTTGCTCTCTGCGAATCCGAAACAGGGCTTTCATATTCAGCAACCGATAATAATTATTTCTGGAATGCAACCGCTTACCTTCTTGCAGGTTATGGAATACAGAGTGCTGCTGCCGAAATCGATGATGAGGGAATCCTTTCTCTGTATACAGCAGGTGTAAAGGAATTCGCAGCATCTTTATTTGCCTCATATGATGGCAATAATTCTCCTCTTCCGGATATACCGGCAGAAACAAATATCATATCATACGATTCAGGCAATGACTGTTACAAAGTAGCTGCCGGCGGTTTTTCATCTACCCGTGCAGAATTTGGTGACTGCTTTGATAACGGTGACGGAACATATACCATTAAAGTGACATTAAAAGTAGATGACACTGACGGCGAATCCCTGGGTGTCTGGAATATGACTATTAAACCTTCTGCATACACCGGAAGCGGTCATCCTCTTTTTAACTACTCAGTTGTAAACTTTGTAAAAGCTTAATATTTTAAAAGCCTTTAGTTTTATTTTCACATAAACTAAAGGCTTTTTATATACTAAACAATTTACATTATATAATTAATTTCTCCCTTACCATCTGAATATTTAACATTTGCAACAGCACCATTTATTATAGTCATTCTCGGACCACGGTGTCCTATGTCGCTGTCAAATATCACCGGAACATCTAAATCTCCCACTCCATACATTACGGCTTCTTCATAGTCTGCAAAATGATCATTGAAAAACAAAGGTCTTCCAAATACAAATCCCTTTGCATTTTTAAACCAGCCACACTCCTTCATTTTCCAAAGATTCATCATAAGATTTTCAGCACTTATGTCAAAGGATTCCAGATACCACACGATACCGTCACCGGCATACGAAGATACAAATTTTTCTGTGCTGTCATATTTAGTTCCCGCTATTAACATCAGCACATCAAGGCATCCTCCTATAAGTCTTCCCTGAAATTCTATGTCTTCACCTTTACTGCACTTCCATATAACATCACTGTCCTCATTGTATCCTTCCAGTCCTGTTATTCTCTCACCAAAATCCTTCTGGTATTTTGTGAAACTGTTTTGCTTTTTTAATGTTCCCTCAAGTATGGACAGATTATCTGAAACAGATTTGTGCCACGAATCCATTCCAAACTCTCCAAAATTATTTCCATATACTGTCATAATATCACAGCATGTGGTTATGCAATGCACAAGCCATGTATTATCAGAGTATCCCTGAAACCATTTAGGATTTGACCTTATCTTTTCAAAATCCACATATTCCATCATTTCATTTAAGAAGTTTCCACCCTTTGCAGAGATTATCGCCTTTACATTTGCATCATCTAACAGGCTTTCATATTCTTTCCATCTTGTAAGTCCTGATGAACTTCTTCCCTGTCTGTCTGCACCGAATACATTGTCCGTCATCTTCACATTGTATCCTGCTTCATTCAGTTTTCTTACGCCGTTATGAAATCTTCTTTCATCCTGCTCGTCATCTATTCCATCCGACACGGCTGTAACACCTATCGTATCTTTATTCTTTAGCCACTCCGGTTTTATCATTTTTAGCCTCCATTTCCCAGATGTCATACCACATTAATAACTTCTGACAGTGTAACCGAATATATAATAACTTCTTTTACTTTTTTTCCTGTAATCTGCTCCAAAGCATCCTTATATAACTCAAGCTGTATTTTGTACATGTCTATAAGCTTATCAGCACTGTCAACACGGTCGGTCTTATAATCCGCCAGAACTATTTCTCCATCCTCAACAAAGTACACATCTATTATACCCTGTATGAGAACATCTTCGCCGCCTTCATCATACACCTTTTTTCCGTCAATGCCCATAACAAATTGAGCTTCTCTGTATAAATTTTTGTCCGACCATGCATTTTTCATCCTGACTCCAAGGGATGAATTTGCAAATGTAATAATATCCTGAATTTTCACCGTATTATACATTCCCTCATCAATCTTTCCCTCATCGAGTAAACGTTTCATAAACTTTCTGACATTTTCTTCATTACATTCCATGTCAAAATCATACAGTTCAAATATTCTGTGATAAGCGGTTCCCCTTAATGCTCCGGTCAGTTTTTCCTGTTTTTCATTTCTTTCACTTAAAATAAATTCAGGAACTATTTTTTTCTCCTCACCGTGAGTAATAATATTTTTTATCTCTTCATCCTCTTCCATCGCCTTATGCTTAACATCTGACACGCTGACCTTTGCATACTGCACAACAGAACTTTTAAAAGGATATTCGTACTGCATAATCTGTTTTAATTTTTCTCTTGACTGTTCAGAATAAACATAATCTCCATCCCAGTTTTTAAAAACAAGTTTGTCATTAAATCCTGATATCTGCTTCTTCATTTCCTTTTCAATCAATGAAATTGCGTCAATATGCCTTACACTTATCACATCATTTCCCGTCATGATATCACGCCCCATTGCATACCCGATTAAATCCATATATGAACCGGAGCTTAATATCTTCTGTTTGTTCAAATGCTTTTTGCAATCTGTATATGCATATTTATCAGTATTGACTCCTGACGCTGTTATTATGAGTTTTTCCTTGGCTCTTGTAAGTGCCACATACAACACCCTTATCTCCTCTTCTATGGCCTCTCGTTTAAATGCCATTTTTATGCTGTCCTTAAAATAGCTCTTATACCTCACCCTTGTATCAGGATTTATATAATCAAGTCCTATACCATACTTTTTGTGAATAACCATCGCTTTTTTGGTATCCATATCATTAAATTTACCATTTGAATTACACAGAAATACAATCGGGTATTCAAGTCCCTTACTTTTATGTATACTCATAATTCTTACAATATTATCATTTTCTGATACGGTCGATGCCTCACCTGATTCAACTTCATATTTTCTTATTTTTTCAATATATCTTACAAAATTGAACAATCCCCTGTAACTTCCATTTTCATATTCCAGTGCTTTCTCTTTAAGCATCAGTATATTTGCACTTCTTCTGTCACCGGCAGGCATTGCCTTTACATAACTGTCATATGATGTATCCTCTATAATAAATGTAATGAGGTCATGAATTGAAGTATATACTGCCATCTTACGGTACTTATTAAGCCTGTCATCAAATGCCTCAAGCTTTTCCACAAGTTTTTCGGAAGTTCCACATTCTATATATTTTTTTACATCATTATATAAATCTGTTCTCTCATCTGAACCTCCTCTTATCATTGCAAGCTCTGTATCATTTATCATCCCGAATGGAGATTTAAGGGATGCAGCCATGTGAATATCCTGATACGGGTTATCTATAATATTTAAAAGGCTGAGCATTTCATTAACTTCCACAGTATCAAAGTACCCTGTCTGCTGCTCGAAATATACCGGTATTCCGGCTGCCATAAGCTCATCCATATATATCTGCGCATTTGCCTTGACACTTCTTAGCAGTATAAGTATATCTGAATATTCTGCCGTCCTGTATTCACCGGTCTTTCTGTCATATACTTTATAACCATTATTCTTATCGGTCATTTCCCTTATTCTAAGGGCAGTCATTCTTGCCTCTGCCTGTTTTTGGGTAATACCAAGGAATTCACCATCATCGCTTTTCTCGTTTTCCAATTCCTTAACATCACCTGCTATCAGTAGTTCCGTTAATCCGTCCTGTCCATCCGGAAGTGTAGGATAATCAGCCCCCGGATATAATTCGTTTTCCCCTTCATAATCTATGCCGCCCATTTCCCTGTACATTATTTTTCTGAACAAAAAGTTTATACTGTCTATTACCCCTGTACGGCTTCTGAAGTTTCTGTCTAAAATAATCTTTCTGTCTTTTCCCTGCTCTTTATATGTGTCATATTTGTACATAAAAAGCTCCGGGTCTGCCTTTCTGAATCCATATATGCTCTGCTTTACATCTCCTACCATGAACATATTAGGCTTTCCGAATCTCTCACTTGACAGACACCTTAATATCGTATCCTGAACCTGGTTTATATCCTGATATTCATCCACTATTACCTCAGAAATCGTCCCTGCTATCTCATCTGCTATAGGTGATGCCTCAGTATTTCCGTCTTTCATCACGGTTAAGATTCTCAGTGCCATATGTTCTATATCATTAAAGTCAAGTACATTCTTCTCCCTTTTTTTATCCGCATAACATTCCATAAATCTTAAAGTCACTTCGACAAATACACTGACTGCTCCTTTAAGTTTTATAATAAGTTCATCATTTTTTTCCTGATTCACCCTGCAATAACCTGATTTAAGACTGTTAATATAACCCTTTGCCTCATCTCTGATATTTTTGACAAAAACTCTCATTTCCTCTGTTGAGCCATCTTTTTTTGACATTCTCATAACCGGAAACTCAATATTAATCACCTTTTGGCATTTCTCTTCAAAATCATTCTCCTCATAAGCTTCTTTTACCGCCTCATACTCTGCCTCCAGTTTATCTCTGCAGGATACAGGTCCATTTATATCATCTGTATATGACAATGCCAGCTCATAATCCGACACACATTCTTCCAATATTCCATTTATATGTTCACTTATTATCTGATCATACATACTCCGGTCCGCATCATCTTCATAATATGATGCCATCTGTTTCATCCACTGCTCCGGCTCCACATTGCTGCATGCATTTTCATAAAAAGAAAGAATGTATTCCTCTAATTCCTTGTCACTGTTTTTTTGTGTAAGCTGCTCGACAAGCTGATGAAAATCTTCACGTTCTGACTGATAATACTCCTCCATAACCTCTTTTACGACATCCGACTTCATCATGTCAATCTCGCCGTTGTCACCGATTCTGAATCCCGGATCTATATCAGGTATGTCAAAATGATCTCTCACTATATTCAGGCAGAAGCTGTGTAATGTTGTGATTTTGGCATTGTGAATATATGACATCTGCCTTTGTAAATGTCTGTTATCCGGATTTTCTTCTATAGCTTTCTCTATCGCAGCCAGTATCCTTTCTCTCATTTCTCCCGCAGCAGCACTGGTAAATGTAACTACCATAAGACTGTCTATATCAACAGGATTCTCATCATCAAGCACCTGTTTTATAATATGTTCAACCAGAACTGCTGTTTTGCCGGAGCCTGCTGCTGCCGATACTAACAGATTGCTGTCCCGGTTATCTATAACCTCCTGCTGTGGTTTAGTCCATTTCATTTTCATCGTCTGCCTCCTTCATCATTTCCCATATCTCCCCGTCATCTAATTTAGGAAGGTTTCTGTATTTATTCCCTTCCAGTCCTATATCAAATCTGCACACCGGTTTATACTCACAGTATTCACACGGATTTTTTCCATCATGCTTTTTATACGGATTTTTTTCTATGCAGCCTTCGGAAATGTTTTTTCCAAGTTTTCCTGCCTTTTTGTGTACATATGTTATGAGCGTATCAAACTTCTCGTCATCCAGTACCCCCGAACCTTTTCTTATTCCCTTTCCGGTAAACGACACGGGAATTACTTCAGATGTACCTGCCACTCCCTCTTTTAATTCTTCATCCATCGCTGATATTACTTCTTTTCTGTCATTTAACATACCACTCGGACGCATTTCCTTTAACAGATTGTACTGCCAGTCCGAGCTGTCACTCTCATCTATTACAGGATTTTTTATATCATAATAAAAAATTCCTGCCGGTATGACATTTTTCTCTCCCGCATTTCTCTTTATCATATCTGATGCCGCTTCCATATACAGAACAAGCTGAAGCTGCAGACCATTATACACGTCACTTATATCAAATTTTTTATTTCCTGATTTGTAATCGATTATTTTTATATATATATCATCATCTGTTTCGTATATATCTATTCTGTCTATAGTTCCGCGAAGATTCATTTTCTCATCTTCACTAAGCTGATATCTTAATGTCTGTGCCGAACGCTCACCGTCAAATCTCACCTCATATCCCTCAGGAACAAATTTCCCCTTACTTAACTGATTGCACAAAGCCCATGTAGTTCTGTCAAGCATCCGGTTCATTCTGTCTATTAGATATCTGTCCCTTGCGGTTCCGTAAAATGCTTTGTCTTCATACGCGCCACTTACCTCTGCAACTGCCTCCTGCACAATATCCCTGCGCTTTGAGTCACTCACATCACGCCAGTCCAGTCTGTGCTCCCTCATTTTATTTGAAAATTTCTCCAATGCACTGTGATAAAAATTTCCTATATCAATCTGACTCACCTCATACCTCTTACGGTCCACGATATTCAATCCATACATGAGAAAATGCCTGTATGCACATGATGCAAAGGTTTCAAGTCTTGACACACTTCCCCTAAGATTCTTACCGTACAATGCATTTGCAACAGCCCTGTCCACGTTATCAACACTGTCATTATAAAATGCTGCCGAAAGCATCAGCTCCTTCTTATCATTGTCATCAAACAGACTGTAAACTTCTTTCCATTCATCAGACAATGTCCCGGTTCCTGCCGCATATTCTCTCAGTCCGTCAGCTATAACTGTTTCCATGTTTTTTTCAGTAGAAATATTCTCCATCATATTATTACCTGTATTCACCACTTCCACCTTCATTCCTTTGAATCCGGACAGCAGCGTCGATATAAAATATGATGGTCTTAGTGTTTTTCCTGCAGATGAACACCTGCTATAGCTTACTATAAGTTTGTCTGACATTTTTGTAATATTAAGATACAGATAAAATTTCTGTATAAATGAATTTTCTCTTTTAGTCGGAGCCAGCTCAACATCACATTCCTCTAAAAAGTTTCTGTCTATCTCTGACAAAACACCTCCGCTCCCCGATGTTTTTGGCACTATTCCATCATTTACACCGATAAAAAATAATACTTTTATATCGCCAAGTCTTGTTCTCTCCATATCACCCACAACCACTCTGTCAAGTGTAGGTGGTATGACTCCTACTTTTATCTCCTGAAAACCAGCCTCGAGTATCCCGATATATTCCTTTAATTTTACCTTTTCATCTCCAAGCAACATTACAACCTTGTCAAAAAGCTCCATAACCTTTTTGTACACCTGTGAATATTCTTTTGCAAGCACTGGTTCACCTGCATTTTCAAACATTTCCTCATACTCTTTTAACCCTGCCTGCATATTTTCATTTTCTATATACTCATACAGTACTTTTGTATATTCCCTAACATCAGCTTTCCTGTTTTTTAATCCCTTATACACCACATTTATCCTACTTAACAGCTCGTCTCTCAATGCCAGAATATCTTCATCAGCATCATTCCATTCCATGTTCCAGCGTTTATAACTTCCTATACCATGTTCTATAACATAATTCTCCAGTCTGTCTACCTCATCATTCTCCATGTCTGCCATTCCGCAGCGCAAAAATCTGAACATACTCTCATATGCATAATTATTATTCACTGTCTCTAACAAGGCTTTTATAGACTCTATAAACGGATTGTTATTTATCTGCCTTTTGTAATCAATAAAGCATGGCACGTTATAGTGTGTAAATGCCTCTTTAACTCCATGATAATATGCTTCTATATCACCTGAAATAACCGCTATGTCTCTATATCTCAGATTTTCATTTCTCACAAGTTCATTTATTCTGGCAGCCACGAACTCACATTCCTGTGTCGGATTAGCTGTCTCATATATTTTTATGCTGTCATTATTTCCATCATATACTTTCTTTCCATAACTGAAAAGATTCTTTTCCATCCATGCAATCGGTTCATTATCCTTATACCTGAAAGGGCAGTCTCCTTCCATATATTTTTTTATAACCTTTTTTTCCTGATTTTCTGCTATACACTCAAGTTTTTTTA
Source organism: uncultured Lachnospiraceae bacterium (assembly GCA_902763335.1). Taxonomy (GTDB): domain Bacteria; phylum Bacillota; class Clostridia; order Lachnospirales; family Lachnospiraceae; genus UBA2821. The sequence continues at coordinate 24,222 of CACWRR010000028.1, forward strand.
TGGTCTTACTGCTAAGTGAAAATAAATCCTCATTGGAAGGATTTTTTTGCATGGTAATTGTTATAACTACATCCCTGCCATATTTAAGAAGATCTTCTATAACATTATACTGTAATGCCGTAAATCCGGTAAAGCCGTCAAACGTTATAATACTTTCCCTTATAATTTCCGATTTTGGTATGGCGGCACAGAGCTTTGACATCATTTCTTCCGGAATCATAAATTTTCCTTCAAGATATTTCTTAAACTCTGTGGCAATTATCATGATGTCTTCCATTTTTCCTTTGAGTAACGGTCTCTTTTCTGCTTTATCAATAATATCCTGCATTTCCTTTTCGCCTATGCCGTACTGATAAAATTCAGATATAAGTGACTGCACCTCATCTATAAACCCGGGATACGAAATTTTTGATTTAAATACTTTTAGTTCATCCTTTCTCATATCCATCACTTTTCTCAACACCATACATTTTCCCGTATCATCCAAAAGCTGTGCAGTACTCGTCCCGGTCTCCTCAAATATTCTGTCTGCCAGTCTGTTAAAACTCACTATATCAATATTCATGGTACCCTTACCACTGGTCATGCTTACTATTTTCTTCTGTGTCTCCATTGTATACTGTTCGGGAACAACTGCAAAATATCTTCCTCCCTTTTCAGCCATATCTGTTATTGTTCTATATAAATAATCTGTCTTTCCCGAACCCGAACTTCCAATCAAAATATATAAACTCATACTACTCTCCATTTCTGAGCGATTTTTCTTCTGCAATAAATGGATATTTGTTTTCGCTCCGAAACAAATATTCGCATCTCTAATATTTTATCATACTTTTTATAATGCGTTAATATATTTAAATATAACAAGCAAATATGAAAGGGGCATATCATGAGTTCAAATCCAAAAATAGTAGTCTTACATATGAAAGAGTTAATCTATACCGTTGTCTTTATTGCATTCGCAATTCTTCTTCTGATACTACTTATATTCATGTTTAAATCTTCAAAAGATAAAGAAACCACTGTGTCTCCTGATGACACATACACTGCAGGCGTATATTCATCATCAATAACTGTAAACGGAGTCTGCATGCAGCTTCAGGTAACGGTAGACAAAGATAATATAAATGCCGTTGAACTTAAAAATACTAATGAAGCCGTAAGCGCAATGTATCCTCTCATATCCTCATCAGTTGCCGATATCTCCAATCAGATAGTCTCAACACAGTCTCTTGATAATATTTCATGTACTGATGACTGCAAATATACATATTCAACTATTTTATCAACTGTAAATAAAACCCTTGAACGTGCAAAAAAATGACATAGCAAAAGCCGGCAGAATTTTGCCATTTCAGACAAAATCCACCGGCTCTTATATGCCTATATATTATTTAACAACATATGTTACAGATTTTGAAACTTTCTTTCCATTGCTGTCTTTTACATATACCTTAAATGTATATGTTCCCTTTTTAGTTGCTTTCCATTTTACACTTGAAGAAGATGTATAATTCTTTAATACTTTTGTTATGCCGTTATTTTTAACAGTGATTCGGTATTTATAAGACTTTTTAATATATCCACCTGTTGCAGATGTATTGATTTTTATCGTATCTCCAACTTTGATATTCTTTTTATTTGCCTTAATATATTTAACCTGTAACTGCTTATTTACAACATAGTTGCTGATATGTTTTGTTGCAGTATTTCCCAAGTCATCTGTTACAGCAACATAAAGTTCATATTTTCCGGCTTTCTTCGGTGTGAAACCGGTTTTTGCTACTTCTGAATAATTTCTTATTACATAAGTTTTACCATTGAGCTTGTAATAGAACTTGTAGAATTTACCATCTATTCCACCTGTTGCTTTAGCTGAAAGAATAATCTTACTTCCTGCGTATGCAAATCTACTCTTTGCACTTGTCTTAAGGGAGCTCACCTTAAGTTTCTTAGCCACTGTATATGCTTTAACAGTCTTCTTCACAACTGTTCCATTCTCATCCTTTACATACACATATAATGTATATTTTCCTGAAACCTCAGGTATCCATGTGCATGAATTTGATTCTTTATATCCGCGAACAGTTACCACATATTTGTTATAAGGTTTTACAACAAACTTATATTTAAGTGTTCCCTTTCCTCCTGTAGCATCAGCTGTCAGTGTAACCTTCTGACCAACCATTGCTGTATTTGAATTCTTGTCAGCCTTAAACGAATTTATGGAAATTGTTTTTTCATCTGTCGGTTTTGTCGGATCCTCTGATGATGGCTGTGTCGGATCTTCTGATGACGGCTGCGTCGGATCTTCTGATGACGGCTGTGTCGGATCTTCTGATGACGGCTGTGTCGGATCTTCTGACGATGGCTGTGTTGGATTATCTGACGATGGCTGTGTCGGATCTTCCTTAGCCTTTACTTCAAATTCAAAGCTCTTATTAACTGTATTTGCATTAGCGTCTCTTACATACAGCCATACTACATATTTACCTGCTGTATCAGGTTTCCATATAACTGATGTATTGTCGCTATAATCCTTTATAACAGTCTGTTTTTCTCCAAGCTGTGCTACATATTTGTATGTAACAGCCTCAGTACTTGTAACATCGGCAGTAAGCTTAACGCTGTCTCCCACCTTAACGCTTCCGCTTGTCTTATCTGCTGTAAATGCGTTTATCTTTATTTCATGTACATAGCCCTTAGGATTAACAATATAATTATCTATTGTCTTATTCTTAACATTTCCATCTGCATCCTTTACATATACCTTTATTGTATATGTTCCTGCTTCTGTCAATGCCCAGTCTGCTGATGCATTCTGTGAATAGTCCTGTATAGTTTCTTCTACTTCATCTCCGTCTTCATCATCTGACTGTAAGATGTATGTAAATCGGTACTGAAGTGTTCCTTCTCCTGTAGCCTTTGCCGTAATCTTAACTGTATTGCCGACTACAGCATCTCCGCTTGCTTTGTCAGTAACAACCTCTGTTATATTAAGAGCTGTTCCCTGTTTTTCTACATTGTAACCTGTTATCTCTTTTGTTGCTGTATTTCCTTTACCATCCTTAACAGTAACCTTAACTGTATATGTTCCTGCCTTCGGACTCCAGTCAGCTGAAGCGGCATTTGAATACGCCTTTATGACTTCTTTAGTTCCATCTGCTGCAACTGCTGTAAATTCATACTGTAATGTACCGTCTCCGCCTGTAGCTGTAGCTGTAAGCTTAACCGTATCACCTTCTGTTGCAGATGCCTTATCAGCCTTGAATGTTGACACTACAGGTTTCTGATAATCGTCCTCGCCTTCAATAATGTATGTCTTCTGGCTTGATAACTCAGTTCCTGCTGCATCTTTTACTGTTGCTTTGATTGTATGATTTCCAACTGTCGGTGTCCATGTATATGTTGATGCAGATGATGCAGCCTGAACGCTGTTTCCGTCTACATAGAACTCATATGTGTATGGTGCCTGACCGCCTGCTGCTATTGCCTCTAACTTAAGCTGTGTTGTATTTAACTGTGGTGCTGATCTGTCTGCTCCAAAGTTAAGTGTAAGATCATCTACAGGATCAGGATTATCTCCTCCACCAAGTTTTGCAAGACTTGCTGTAATAACATCTGTATCTTCTTTTTCTCCTGTTGATGACGGATCCTGTGAGTATGCTTTTGTAGCATTATCATACATTGACTCATCATTAGGTATACATGCAATTCCGCTTAATCCAAATGTAGACATATGCATGATGCCGATTCCGTTATTCTTTACATATTCCTTTGTAACACCGAGTGCTTCGTAAGGAATAGTCATTGTGTACATAGTATCAAGTGTTGTCTTATGTCCAGGTAATAAATCTTCCCACTCTGAACTGTTACTGAATAACATGTCTGTTGTTAAGCCTGTGTTTGCATTTTTCTTAATTCCGTAAAGACTTGAAATTCCGGCAAATAAACCGTCTTCGTATTTAAATGAAATACCGGCATCTTTAAACTGTGTACAATATCCTGTAGTATATGAGAACTTTCCGGCATCCGTTGTTTTAAATACTGCCGGCTCACCAACTCCAGGTTTTGAACTGAAACACATTACTGCGTTTATATTTGTTTTGTAATCAAGCTGCATTCCCCATACTCTGTCACTGTCACTTGTATCCATTGAACCGTCTGAGTATGCACCGTTTGATTTACCAAGATCAAATAATAACATCTGCGGAATATTAGCATTGTAAGGTTTTGCTTCATTTGTTCCTGCATCCCTCTGATCCGGTGCTACAACGTCTCTTACGTTTACAAACTGCCAGCCTACATATACATTTTTATCATCATATGCTGCATATAAACCATACTCATCATATACAGGATACTCATGTGGTCCCTTGAATACGTTACTGTCATCATTTGCAACACCCTGTGCTATAAGCTCTGATGCTGTCCAGTCAGATGCAGAT
>CACWRR010000029.1 GCA_902763335.1 uncultured Lachnospiraceae bacterium
TTACCGACCTTAAGTACATCAGCCGACACATCCGTTCCTGCATTAAGTAAAGTCTGTTCCTCTGCAAACTGCATATCTCCGGTAAACAAAAATACTTTTCCGTTTACTAAAAGTCTCAATACCAGTGAGTTGTCATTGTCATCCTTTTTATTATATTCAAGCGGTGCAATCACTTCCATATAAAGCTTATCTGCTATTCTTACCCTGTCACCGGCTGAAAGCTTTGACAGCTTAAGTCCGTTTTTATCTACAGCCTTTTCTATACGGTTAGTTCCATCATCCTCATTCATGGATATATCTGCCGAATACACCATGTCTATATCATAAGCCTTTGCAATCTTTTTCAGCCCGCCAATATGGTCTTTATGTGTGTGCGTCAGAAATACCCCGTCAAGGTTTTCGACACCGTACTTTACAAAAACATCCTTTATAATAGAAGCTGAATCTGACACTCCTGTATCTATAAGATAATTTTTTCCATCAACCATCACAAGTATGGAATCGGCTTTTCCGGCATTTATAAATACAACTGTAGCATCATGCGTCTTATCAGATTCAGTAATCACCTGATACTTCTTCACTCCACCACTGCCACTGTCGATATAAACAAAGACTCCTATGGCGGCTGCCACTGCAATCACTAGCAGAATCAACGATATCAAAAGACCTTTCTTATTACCCATAAGCAACTTCTCCTTATTCTGATTTTTTTCAATTTTACCACACTTTCCATTATAATACAAATCCGTTCTCCCAATTCCAATTTTCGCTAAAACGTGCTATAATAGACTTAACAGATAATTTACAACATTATTACATATTCAAAAAAATAAGATTGGTGCGGAAATTTATTATTTCCCGCCGGATTGGAGGTATATATGTCAATGTGGTCATACAACAATAGTTTAACGGATATCCAGAATTCTATCATCAGTCAGATAACAAATCATATGGGCATTCATGTTATGATGGGAAGTATCCTTAACATGGACTATGAAGACTATCAGATTCTTACCTCAAAATTGGATGCCATAAAATGTATTGAGGAAACTGAAAAATATTGCATTTCCATTATTGCTGCATGGGTTGTTTCATCTAAATTCAGACGTGAACCACAGTTTTTCAATAAAATGTACAATATATTTAAAAGTTTCCCACAACATTACCACTCTTATGTAATGGAAATGTTTGCATCAACTTTCTATAATTATCAGATAGATACGATGGGTGTCACCTTCAGAAGCGCTGATGATATAAGAAAAGTTGTTTTAAGGCACAGCGAGTAACAATGTCAACACGCAAAAATCAGTTATTTCTTATCAGTTATGTAATAATTATTGTAATTCTTCTATCCGGATGTGGACAGGCACAGACTGTTTCCACATCCGGTCAGCTACAGGAACAAAAAAACGAACAGGATAATCCTTTTAAGGACAATAATAATCTCATTACAGTTCCTACAATCGCATATATAAACGGCTTTAATGATTATTATCGAATAATTACTAAAAACATGTCATCCATTAACGACTCTTATATTACCGAAAAACTTGATGCCGACTTTTTAAAATGGATGTGCAAAAATTATGACCAGAAAATAGCAAAACAACTGGCCGAATCATTAAAATCCGGAAGCTATACCTCTGATTTCTGGTATAAATCAACCGGATGTACATTTCATGTTCTTTGGGATTATTATACACAGAACTCATCAGACAATCTTGTTTACATGGACAAAACATCTGCCGACAGTATAAAGCTTGCATTTGCCGGAGACTTATGTCTTTCAGAAAACTGGTACACAATTAATAAATATGAAGAATCCGGTGAAATCCTTAACCAGTGTATATCCCAGAATCTTATTGATGAACTTAATTCGGCTGATATATTTATGTTAAATAATGAGTTTTCTTTAAGCACACGCGGAGAACCGCTCAACGGAAAACTATATACATTCCGTACCGACCCGTCACGGATATCCATTCTCAAAGAACTGGGAACAGACGTGGTCTCTGTATCGAACAATCATGTATATGACTATGGTGCGGATGCATTTTATGATACGCTCGACACACTTAAAAATAACGATATAAAATATTTTGGCGGCGGTAAAAATCTTGACGAGGCATCCCGTCCCGTATATTACATTGTAAATGGAATGAAGATAGGATTTGTCGGAGCTTCAAGGGCTGAAAAAATACGCTTCACTCCGGGTGCCGGCACAGATTCACCGGGAATACTTCTTACATATGACAGTACAAAATATCTTGATGTCATATCATCAGCAAAGAAAGAATGTGATTATCTGGTAGCATATGTACACTGGGGTACCGAGGACAGCCACAAGGTTACTGATTATCAGCAGACTATGGGGCACCAGTTTATAGATGCCGGAGCCGATGTAGTGGTTGGCGGTCATTCGCACGTTCTTCAGGGCATAGAATATTACAATGATAAGCCGATTTTCTACAGTCTCGGAGATTTCTGGTTCAATTACGAAACAAAGGAAACCGGAGCAATTGAACTTGAAATTTCCCAGACAGGAGTAAAAAACATAAAATTTTTACCATGCATGCAGGAAAATTACACGACCTCATTAAAAACAGACCCGGTAGAAACCAGAAGAATATATGATTTTCTGCAAAATCTTTCATTCAATGCAGTGATAGATGATTCCGGAAATATTAAAAAAAACTGATGTGAAAAATTCCTTCACATCAGTTTTTTTATTATCTCATTATTCAGCCGCTGTTGTTGACTCAGCTTCTGTTGAAGTTTCTGTTGAAGCCTCTGAAGATGCCTCTGTCTCACTCTCAAGCTCTGCATCATCTACAACTTCTGCATTCTCTCCTATAAATTCAAGAACTTTGTAGTATATAAGACTGTCTACTATCTCCTGCTTTGGATATACTTTCTGATACTCTTTAAGTGTCTTATATCCATAATATTCCATGTCAGATTCAGCCTTCTTATCATACTCTTCATTTGTAACTGTTATATTTTCTGCTCTTGCTATAGCGTTTGATATAGCCTGACATTTTATCTGATATTCAGCCTCGTCCTGTATAGACTTTTCAAAATCATCCATAGTCTGATTTACCTGCTTAACATATTCCTCAAGCTCTATTCCATAATTTGATTTTACAACATTTTCATAGTAAGTATATAACTCAGAATATTTTGTCTGCTTCTCTTTAGCATCAATATCAACCGTACAGTCTGATACAATATTCGGCCATATTTTACTGAGCTTGTTGCTGAGTGCTATCTGATTGTTTACATAAGTGTTAAGTTCTTCAACTGTAGTTGCATCACCATAATCTTCACCATGTTCCTTTACAAAATCATCTGTAAGTTCAGGTGTATTTGTAACTGTAATGTAATTTATCTTTACTTCAAAAGTAACAGCTTTTCCTGCAAGACTTACTTCCTCGTCATTTATTTTAGTTGTATTTGAGTAATTTTCAGGGAATGTAAGATTCAATGTAACTGTATCACCTACATTTGCTCCGATTAATCCTGACTCAAATCCATCTATAAATGAATTACTTCCTATAGTAAGATCCTGTCCTGAAGCAGTACCGCCTTCAAACTCCTGTCCGTCAATAGTACCCTTGTAATCTATATTTACAACATCACCATCTTTAACCTGTCCCTCTTCAACTTTCTCAGATGTTGAAAAAGATTTCAATATATTGTTTATGGCACTGTTATACGAATCCTCATCTACATTTTCTGTAGATTTACCAACTTTAACATTCTTGTAATCACATAACTTAACAGTTGAAGCAGTCTTACCCGCCATCAGTTCTCCTGCTTTATTAGTCTCTGCCTCACCTGCAGTCGCCACAGTTTTATCTGAACTCTTACCACATGCAGCCGTTGAAAATGCCAAAGCAACGCAAAGTCCAACCGCCAATAATTTTTTCTTCATTTTGTTACCTACTTTCATAATTATTTAAAGCCATATCACTATATGATATCATAAAAAAATATGTTTGAAAAGTGTTATTTACAATCCTGCTCAAAATATCCTATGTATTTTATTCCATTTTTTTCGCCTGTAAATTTCCCATTAGGGAATAAATACGAATATAAATCAATAAAATAGTCATCTGTCATACTTGCAATATAATCTGCAACTATCTGTGCCGGTTCCTCATTCTGATAAGTAAAATCCTTATCATAATATTTTTCATTTTCACGCACAAAGTTCATATGATGTCTGAATATGACAGATTCCTCATTTCCACTAATAAGGTCACCATACAGTTTTTCATATATCTCCCAGAACATCGGCTCTATCACATCATCATACTTACTCTCTATCTTTTCATTGAAATATATCTTTTCATAGTTTTCATATTTAGCCTTTTTTATGTCTTCATAATACTGATTATCAAGATATATATAATCTTTTCCGTAACTGTTTTCGATAATATTGACCGACAGATTGTTAATCATTTCCGCATTTGTCGTTCCGATACTGAGTTCTGAAAATACCGGTGGTGTATCAAACATATTTGTCTGAAGTGCGTCCTGTCTGTCCTTGCCGATATATGCTATCATATCGCATATTCTCACTACACATCCCTCAAGGGTGGACGGCACAAGTTTCTTTATGTTGTTCTTATCTGTATAACAGTTCTCCACCATCCTGTCAAATTCATCGAAACCTTTAAGACTGTGTGGTCTGTACTCCTGTTCAACAAATTCCCCATTGTGACATATTATGCCATCTAGAGTCTGAAGACTTATATTTCTGCTGAATATTTTATCAAGAACTCTTACGCTGTGGACGTTGTGATTGAAATATCTGCCGGTTTTTTCGTTATAGATTTTATTAAGTATACGTTCTCCTGCATGACCAAAGGGTGTATGTCCTATGTCATGCCCAAGGGCTATCGCCTCTATCAGACTCTCATTGAGTCCCAGAACATTTCCTATATTACGTGCTATCCTTGCAACCAGCTGAACATGATACCCTCTTCTTGATATGTCATCGTTTCTAAAAAATGAAAACACCTGCGTCTTGTCTGTATACCGGTTGTAATATGGGCTGTGAATTATTTTCTCAATATCCCTTACAAATGCCGGTCTCTGGATACTTGCCCTGTCACGTTCGGGATTTCTTCTTATTATATCCTCATCACTGCACGAATAAGGATTCACATAATGTTTACTACGGTCTTCCTGTATTCTTTCCTGTATTTCTTTTGATAACTGTATATAATTAGCCAATTATATTTCCTCCTGAAACTGACTGTGAACTTAGGGAAATTCCTTAAAAATCACCGGATTTGTACGTCAAAAGCCCCTACAGAGGGACAGCCGACACAAATATGTGCATTTGCAAGCTAGCTTGCAATAACACATATTGTGTCCGGCCGGTGCGCAGCACCCTTTTAACATACAAAGTCATTTTCCAAAGTTCATGTTTTCTCTTCCATATATCAGTATACTTAATGATATCCTTAAAAGCAAGTTGCCATTTTCCCGTTTTCATAGTATTATTGAAATAGGTATACGTTTACGGTCAGACCCAATTATTGAAAGGATTATTATTGCTTATGCATAAACATCATAAATTCAGCACGGGACTTGTGATTTCCATTCTGATTGCACTTATAATCATATGCGTCGGAATTTTTTCACATATATTGTTCCGTGATAAGGCTGAAGAAAAAAAGACATATAAAGTCGCACTGATTACCAATTCATCAGATATAGATGACAATTCATTTAACCAGTTTGCCTATGAGGGTATCAGCGAATACTGTGATAAAAATAATATATCATATACTTATTACAAATCTGCCGATGACTCCGTTGAATCAAATCTTTCCATTGTTGATGAGGCAGTCAAAAACGGGGCAGAGCTTATTGTATGTGCAGATTCACAGCTGAATGAAACCGTCTATCAGGCACAGGACAGATACTCTGATGTGAATTTTATACTTGTTGACAGCGAACCGGCGAACAATGACGGTTCGATAACCCAGACAAACAGCAATGTCACTTCTCTGCTGTTTGATGATGACGAATCAGGATTCCTTGCAGGATACTGTGCCGTAAAATGCGGATATGATTCCCTGTCTGTTTTATACAACACGGATAATTATACCGAACTCCACTACTATTATGGATTTGTTCAGGGTGCAAATTATGCAGCTTCACAGGAGGACATAACTGTGGAACTTGAAAGCCGCAATATTGCCCACGCAAAGAAAAGCTATCCGTTGCGATATGTCAAAAAAGCCATAAAATCCGGCACTGACGTAATCTTCGTATGTAATAAGGATTTATCAGAAACAATCAATGAATATGCACTTAAGCATAACGGATTACTTATAAATGTAGGAATAAATCTTTCAGATTCCAAAGCCGTTGCAGGTTCAGTTATTAAGAACATAAAAAGTGCCGTATACACAAGTGTGAAATCTTACTTTTCAGGCAAATTTGAAGGTGGAAATTCAATAACATTAAGCTCAGCAAACGATGCTATAAACTTTATTCCAAATACTGATATAATAAAAGATTTTCCTGAAGATGATTATAAGAAAATGTACAAACATTTAGCAGATGATTCTATCAGCATAATAAGTGATACAACCGTAGACCTTGATGATCTCGGTCTTGAAAATATTAAACATGATGATATGACACCAAAAAATTAATTCCGGAACACGGTATACACCACATTCCGGAATTGTATAAGCAGTATTCCCTTTACCACATTTACATGGTATGGGTAATGCTGTTTTTAATTTTTACCAAATTCTGATAATTCAAGACCTTCATTTCTGTCAAGAACCATTCCCACACTCCAGCTGTTTACAAACAGTAAAAGCGGTCTGTCATGAAGATCTTTTATCTTCTTCATGTCTGATGTTCCGACAATCTTATTCAAATCTATGTCTTTATTCTCTATCCAGCGTATATGTTCATATGGAAGCTGCTCAAGCTTTATCTCTACGTTGTATTCATTCTCAAGTCTGAACTTTAACACATCGAACTGAAGGACTCCCACAACTCCTACTATAATCTCTTCCATACCGGTATTGTATTCCTGAAATATCTGTATGGCACCTTCCTGGGCAATCTGGTTTATTCCCTTTATGAACTGTTTTCTCTTCATGGTATCCATCTGTCGCACACTGGCAAAATGTTCAGGTGCAAATGTAGGTATTCCCTCAAAAGCAAATTTCTTATTGGAACTTTCAAGTGTATCTCCTATGGAAAATATACCCGGATCAAACACACCTATGATATCACCGGCATATGCCTCTTCAACAATATGTCGCTCCTGTGCCATCATCTGCTGTGGCTGGGCAAGTTTTACTTTCTTGCCTCCCTGCACATGATTTACTTCCATTCCCGCATTAAACTTACCGGAACATATTCTCATAAATGCAATTCGGTCTCTGTGAGCCTTATTCATATTCGCCTGAATCTTAAATACAAATGCCGAGAAATCCTCACCAAACGGATCAATCACACCCTGATCGGATGTTCTCGGAAGCGGTGGTGTAGTCATCTTAAGAAAATGCTTAAGGAACGTCTCCACACCAAAATTCGTCAATGCTGAACCGAAAAATACCGGTGACAATTCTCCCGCCTGTATCTCATCAAGATTGTACTCTGCACTGGCTCCGTCAAGAAGTTCAATATCCTCATCGAGTTTATCCTTATTAAACTGCCCTATTTCTTCTAAAAGTTCATCCGAATCTACCGGAATATTCTTTGTATCAACTTCCTTCTGTCCGTTCATTGCAGCCTTAAATACGGATACCATCTTATCGTGTCTGTCGTATACACCCTTAAAATTCTTACCGCATCCTATAGGCCAGTTTATCGGACATGTCTTTATTCCAAGAACATTTTCTATATCATCTAAAAGTTCAAACGGATCATTTGCTTCACGGTCCATCTTATTTATAAATGTAAAGATTGGAATATGTCTCATCACACATACCTTAAAAAGCTTTATGGTCTGTTTCTCAACACCCTTTGATGCATCGATAACCATAACTGCCGAATCTGCAGCCATAAGCGTTCTGTAGGTATCCTCCGAGAAATCTTCATGTCCCGGAGTGTCCAGAATATTTATACAATATCCGCCATAATTAAACTGCAGCACAGATGAAGTTACCGAAATACCTCTCTGTTTCTCTATCTCCATCCAGTCAGATACCGCATGTTTTGCTGTTTTTTTACCTTTTACGGAACCTGCAAGATTAATTGCACCTCCATATAACAAAAACTTTTCTGTCAATGTTGTCTTTCCCGCATCGGGATGTGAGATAATGGCAAACGTTCTTCGCTTGCCTATCTCATTTTTTAAATCAGACATTAATAATTCCTCCTGCTTCTGCTGATAGTCACATTATAATCCCGTAACTGCATTAATCAACCTTAGGAAGTGTTGCAAATGACTTAGCAAGGTCTTCATCTGAAGGAATGAAATCACCCATTTCACCATCATTGTATTTCTGATATGCAACCATGTCAAAATATCCTGTACCTGTAAGTCCGAATACAATATTCTTTTCTTCACCTGTTTCTTTACACTTAAGAGCCTCATCCATTGCCACCTTGATAGCATGGCTGCTTTCAGGTGCCGGAAGAATACCCTCTATTCTTGCGAATGTTTCTGCTGCCTTGAATACCTCTGTCTGCTCTACGCTTCTCGCCTCAATAAGTCCCTGATCATAAAGCTCTGAAACCACTGAACTCATTCCGTGATATCTGAGGCCTCCTGCGTGATTAGCTGATGGAATAAATCCACTTCCAAGTGTATACATCTTAGCAAGCGGACACACTTTACCTGTATCACAGAAGTCATATGCATATTTTCCTCTTGTAAGGCTAGGGCATGATGCAGGCTCTACTGCTATAAGCTTGTAATCAGCCTCTCCTCTTAACATTTCACCGGCAAACGGAGAAATAAGTCCACCGAGATTCGAACCGCCTCCGGCACATCCGATAACCATGTCAGCCTTGATGCCGTATTTATCAAGTGCACTCTTAGCTTCAAGTCCGATTACTGACTGGTGTAAAAGAACCTGCGAGAGAACAGAACCAAGTACATATCTGTAACCCTCATGAGTTGTTGCTGCCTCTACAGCCTCAGAAATGGCACATCCAAGACTTCCTGTAGTACCCGGAAATTCTTTGTTAATCTTTCTTCCTACCTCTGTATTCATAGATGGTGAAGGTGTAACCTGCGCACCATATGTTCTCATCACTTCTCTTCTGAATGGTTTCTGCTCGTATGAACACTTAACCATATATACATGACAGTCAAGATCAAAGTATGAACAAGCCATTGAAAGTGCTGTTCCCCACTGACCTGCACCTGTCTCTGTAGTTACACCTTTAAGTCCCTGTTTCTTAGCATAATAAGCCTGTGCTATAGCTGAGTTCAGCTTGTGGCTTCCTGATGTATTATTTCCCTCAAATTTATAATATATGTGGGCAGATGTCTGAAGTTTTTCTTCAAGGCAGTATGCTCTTACAAGCGGTGAAGGTCTGTACATTCTGTAAAAGTTTCTTATTTCTTCCGGAATGTCAAAATATGCTGTAGTATCATCAAGCTCCTGTTTTGCAAGCTCTGTACAGAATATCGGTTCAAGTTCCTCTACAGTTACCGGTTTTAATGTTGCAGGATTAAGAATCGGAGCCGGTTTCTTCTTCATATCAGCACGCACATTGTACCACTGCTTCGGCATCTCCTGTTCATCAAGATAAATTTTATAAGGTATTTTTTTGTCCATTTTTTTGATCCTTTCCATGTTTATAATTTTTCCGTGTGTCAAAAGCCCCTACGGGGACTAGCCGACACAAATATGTGCATTTGCAAGCTGGCTTGCAATGACACATATTGTGTTCGGCTGGTGCGTAGCACCCTTTTGACACACTCATCTTTTTTACCAAATACACGAAACGTGTAATCTACAACATATTTTATCCTATTTCTAACCATATGGCAAGCATTAAACCTTTATCACTCTTGCCGCCTTATCTACCGGATTTACTTTTTTATAGTCAAATAATAAATATGTTTCCTGTCTGTTTATTTTTCCTGAACGTGCAAATTCCAATATATCAAATGAAAATCTGTCCACATGTGTCATTCTCTGCATCTGCTTTGTGGTATACTCTTCATATTCAGGAAGTAGTTCTCTTATATTCTGCTCATCTGTGTATATTGCACTGATTCTGTTATATTCTTCTTCAAGATTCACTGCAAATGAAGGCCTTGTTTTCATATTTTCTCTCAAATAAAGATCATATGTCATAATCTCAGGCAGAAGTTCCATTCGGTCTCCCAATGCATCTATAAGTATATTGTATCTTGCTATTCTTGAGTGTCCACAGTCGTAAAGTCCGTTTTCCTCATAATATTCCGCCATATATTCAAACATATCAAATGGTGTATCAAAAAATTTCTCCATATATTTAACAGTTGTAACAAACTGCCCACTGTTATAATATACCTCAACCATTTCCTCAACACCTTTAAGCCGCAATACATCACTGTACGGAAGCCATGGTGTACTTAGCACTTCATATGGAGGATATGAACTGTAGACTATGTCATTTTCATAAGCCTGTTCCTGCATGTATGAACCCTTAAGCACTTTCAAAAATCCAAGCTGTAGCTGTTCCGGTTTTAATGCATACACATCATTAAATGAATTTCTAAATGAAGCATAATCCTCATACGGCAATCCGGCAATGAGATCAAGATGCTGATGAACATTTCCGGTTTCATGGATTCTGTTTACAACATATGACAACTTTTCAAAATCCATCTTTCTCCGTATTGCCTGAACCGTCTTCTCATTCGTAGTCTGCACACCTATCTCAAGCTGTACAAGTCCCGGTCGCAGACTGTGAAGAAGTTCTATCTCTTCGTCTGTTATAATATCCGCTGATATTTCAAAATGAAAATTTGTTATTCCATTGTCATTATCACGTATAAATTCCCATATTTCCTTTGTACGCTTCCTGTCACAGTTAAATGTTCTGTCCACAAATTTTACCTGTGGCACATTTGCATCTATAAATACTTTGAGCTCTTTTTTCACCAGTTCCATGCTTCTGAAGCGCACCCTTTTATCAACCGATGACAGACAGTAACTGCAGGAATACGGACATCCTCTGCTTGATTCATAATATATAATGCGGTGTTCCATATCCTTAAAATTCTCATATGGAAATGGAATATCATCCATATTCATATATTCAGCCTGATGTACTTTGATACTTCCACGAACCGCCACTCCCGGAATCTGCGATACATCATCACCATTTTCATAAGCCTTTATCACCCTTGAAAATGTTATTTCTCCTTCGCCTATCATTACTCCGTCTACAAAATCATTATCCGCAATCACATTTACTGCATCATACGAAACTTCAGGTCCTCCAAGCCATATAGTCACATCCGGCAGTACACGTTTTACTTCACCTGCAAGTTTCAATACAAATTCTATATTCCATATGTAGCAGGAAAATCCTATAAAATCCGGCTTTTTCTTGTAAATTTCCTTTAACATACTGTCTGTTTTCTGATTTATCGTAAATTCTGCAATATCCAGATTTATACCACACTTTTTACAGTATGCCCTTATGGAATAAATCGCGAGATTTGAATGAATATATTTTGCATTTATTGCTACTATCAGATTTCTCACATTCATTCTCCTGTTCCACTACTTCTCAATCTAAACTATTCCTTTATGAAACCAAAATACTTTTCATATACTTCATTATCAAGAATCAGGTCATTTTCCTGTATAAAAAGCCATGAGTGCATTTTCCACACTCCGGCACTGTCAAGAACAAATCCCCATATTATCCTCACCTCATTTTCCCTTGACAAAAAATATCTCGATGTTCCTCCCACCGGAACTCTCACCGGACACTCATACAGATGCCCGAACCTGTATAACTGTTCAGGTATCTCCTCCGGTAATAACACGGCGCTTCCGCCTATATCTAAAAGTTTCTTTTCAAATTCTTTCATCAGTAATGTTCCTTTCCTCATATATACCGACATCATACCGATATCCAATATCTTACATTTTAACACAGCCATTTTTCTTATTCAAGGCTGGCATAAAATCGCAGGCATACTAAAAACTCCCACATGATGCAGAGCACCATATGAGAGTTTAATTTCATCATTTATTATTCACATTTTCTGATTTTGTCTCTGACTTTAAGTATAGCTGAAGGTGTAACTGACAATTCATCAATTCCCATCTTTATAAATTCTTCGGTAAGTGATGTATCTGCTCCAAGTTCTCCACATATACCTACCCAGCAGTTTTCTTTATGTCCGTTTTCAATCGTCATCTTTATCATCCGAAGTACTGCCTCATGGTGTGAATCATATATATCATCAAGATGAGGATTCTGCCTGTCTATTGCAAGAGTATACTGTGTCAGGTCATTTGTGCCTATACTGAAGAAATCCACTTCCTTTGCAAGTATATCACTTATCATGACTGCGGCCGGGGTCTCTATCATTATTCCCTGCTCCACTTCACCATAAGGAATCTGCTGACTGTCAAGTTCTGCCTTTACCTCATTTACTATTTCCCTGATTTTCTTCACTTCAGAAAGTGAGATTATCATTGGATACATAATGGCTATATTTCCATAATGACTTGCCCTGTAGATTGCCCTGAGCTGTGTCTTAAATATATCTGGCTGCTTGAGGCATATTCTTATGGCTCTGTAACCCATTGCCGGATTTTCCTCTGCATCAAATCCAAAGTAATCTGCCTTTTTATCAGCTCCTATATCAAGGGTTCTGATAATGACTTTCTTGCCTGCCATGTTTTCCGCTACAGATTTGTATGCCTGAAACTGTTCTTCCTCTGTAGGATAATTATCCCTGCCAAGATATAGAAATTCACTTCTGAAAAGTCCTATACCCGAACCGTCATTTTTAAGAACCGAAACAACATCCGACACTCCTCCGATATTAGCATAAAGCTTAATCCTTTTACCTGATTTTGTAACATCTTCCTTGCCTTTAAGTTCCATCAGAAGTTTCTGTTTTCCGGCATCCTCTTCTTTAATCTGCCTGAACTTGTCTAAAAGTATTTCATCCGGTTCAATGTGCAGTTCTCCGCCATATCCGTCAACAATGACATTTTTTCCGTCAATGTCCTCAGGATAATCCACTCCGATAAGTGCCGGAATATTCATTGTTCTTGCAAGGATTGCGGTATGTGAATTGGTAGAACCGTGTCTTGTGACAAATGCGAGCACCTTACTTTTGTCGAGCTGAACTGTTTCACTCGGAGCAAGATCATCTGCAATAATGACTACCGGCTCATTTCCGGATATTCCACCGTCCTCTTTTCCCTGAAGAACATTTATAAGACGATTTGATATATCCTTTATGTCTGCTGCTCTGGCTCTCATATAATCATCATCCATTGCTGCAAACATCTCTGAAAAATTGTCCGAAGTAACTGCAACCGAATACTCAGCATTCACATTCTGGTTCTCTATCATATGGGTTATAGATTCAACATAATCCATATCATCAAGCATCATCTGGTGAACTTCAAATATCTGTGCATTCACCTCTCCGACTTCCTTCAATGCTTTTTCATAAAGATTCTTAAGCTGCTCCTTTGCAGTCTCTTTGGCTGCCTCAAACCTCTCTATTTCCTTTGCCGTATCATTTATGTGTTGTCTTTTTACAGTAGAATCGCCTTTGTCATATACCCATGCCCTGCCTATGGCAACTCCTCCATATACACTTTTTCCTCTTACAGCTTCCATACGCACCTCCATATTTCCGGCATTTATACTGTACATTGCCTGTTATCATCTGGTCTTTTTACAAATTTGCTTCAAGAAATGTCTTAATTTTCTCACAAGCCTGTT
The DNA here is from genome assembly GCA_902763335.1 of uncultured Lachnospiraceae bacterium. Classification (GTDB taxonomy): domain Bacteria; phylum Bacillota; class Clostridia; order Lachnospirales; family Lachnospiraceae; genus UBA2821. Next base: position 13,918 of record CACWRR010000029.1, read on the forward strand.
CTTCATCTTCTCCGTCAAACTTCACTGTTATCTCCTGGCCCTGTTTGATTCCAAGGCTCATAACTCCGAGTATTCTCTTTGCATCTACTTCTTTGCCGTCCTTTGAAATCTTTACCGTACACTTGCAGGCTGCTGCTTCCTTTACAAATAAACCTGCCGGTCTCGCGTGCATTCCCTGTGGATCTGTGATTACATAATTTAATTCTCTCATATTAGTTTTCTCCATTCTCAACTTTCTTTTTTAATAAACCAAGCATTACCGCTCCAACTATTGTTCCTGCTACAAGTGCTATTATATATCCCCATACATTTCCAACTGTAGGGAATACAAATATTCCTCCGTGTGGTGCCCTGAGTGTGCATCCGAATGCCATTGACAATCCTCCGGCAACTGCTGAACCTACGATGCACGATGGGATAACTCTTAACGGATCAGATGCTGCATATGGGATAGCACCTTCTGATATAAAACAGAGTCCCATGATGTAATTAACCAATCCTGATTTTCTCTCTTTGTCTGTAAATTTGTCTTTAAATATTGTTGATGCAAGTGCAATTGCAAGAGGAGGTATCATTCCTCCGACCATAACTGCTGCCATTATCATAAATCCGCTTTCTGACTGTTCAGCAAGCATTCCTGTTCCAAATACATAAGCTGCCTTGTTGAAAGGACCACCCATGTCGATTGACATCATTCCTCCAAGTATACATCCCAGTAATATCTTACTTGAATCACCCATTGAACTAAGGAATGATGATAGTCCTGAGTTTAACCATGCCACAGCCGGATCAACAGCACACATGAATAAACCGATAAGGAACACACCGCCCAAAGGATATATAAGAATTGACTTGATTCCATCCAGTGCCTTAGGAAGATATTCACATATTTTCTTAAGGAATAATACCAGATATCCTGCAACAAAACCTGCCAGCAATGCTCCTAAAAATCCTGCCGGAATATTTCCTTCAGGTGTAGGATTTGAAAATGTGGCACCGACAGATGCTATATATCCGCCTACAAAACCGACTACAAGTCCCGGCCTGTCTGCAATACTCATTGCAATATATCCTGCGAGAACCGGAAGCATAAAGCTGAATGCATATCCGCCTATATATTTAAACCATGCTGCAACCGGTGTATTTGTACCAAAATTTGCCGGATCAATCGTATAATCATCAAGAAGGAACGCTATCGCTATAAGTATTCCTCCGCCTACTACGAATGGAAGCATGTGTGATACACCATTCATAAGATGCTTGTACACTCTGTGACCTATACCGTCACCACCGTCATCTCCAGTATTTTTAACAGCTCCGCCCTGTGCCTTATACACATGTACATCACCTGATACCGCTTTATTTATAAGCTCTTCAGCTTTGCTTATACCATCAGATACCTTACACTCGATAACTTTCTTGCCGTCAAATCTCTCCATAGGTACCTGTGTATCCGCTGCCACTATTATACAGTCAGCCTCTTCGATTTCCTTTGCTGTAAGAACATTTTTGGCACCGCCTGAACCTCTTGTCTCTACCTTGATACTGTAGCCCATCTCCTGTGCTTTCTTCTCAAGACTTTCAGCTGCCATATAAGTATGTGCTATACCTGTAGGACATCCGGTAACTGCTAAAAGTTTAACGTCTGACTTTACATCCTGAACCTCTGCCGCTTCATTTTCCTCTGTGTCATCCTTAGCATTCTCAGCCATGTCTATGATATTCATAAACTCATCTGTAGATTTTGCATTTCTGAGTGCATTGGTAAATTCCTCATCCATCAGAAATACTGAAAGTCTGCTTAACACATCAAGATGTATATTGTCTTCCGTATCCGGTGCTGCTATAAGGAATATAAGGTTCACAGGCTGTCCGTCAAGTGCATCGAACTCTGCACCGTCAGGAATTACCATTGCCGCAAGTCCCGGTTTTGTTACCGCATCTGATTTGCAGTGTGGTATGGCTATTCCCTCTCCTATACCTGTAGTGCCTTCTTCCTCTCTTGCAAATACGCCTTTTCTGTATTTCTCTATATTATTTATTTTACCACTCTTTGCCATAAGGTCTACCATTTTATTTAAAACATTTTCCTTATCGGCAGCCTTACCGTTTAACTCAATACTTCTTTTATCCAGTAAATCTGTTATCTTCATAAAACACCACTCCTTTCAAAATCCTTCATAAGAGATTCAACTTCATCTTTTGTGGCCAGTTCCTGTGAAAATGCACTGGCACTTCCTGTACAGAGCCCCATTTTAAATGCTTCCTCATAACTGTGATTCTTAAGATAACCTGCTATGAATCCGGCTACCATGGAATCTCCGGCTCCGACTGAGTTGACTACCTTTCCCTTAGGTGGTTCTGACCGATACTCTTCTCCTGTCTCCGTAACGAGAACTGCACCCTCACCTGCCATGGATACAAGAACATTTTTGGCACCCATTTCCTGTAATTTCTTCGCATACATGCAGGCTTCTTCTCTTGTATTTATCTCCGCTCCTACTATCTCTCCAAGCTCATGATTGTTTGGCTTTATAAGAAACGGATGATATTTTAATACATTTACGAGCAAATCTTTTGTAGCATCCACTATTATATTTATATTTTTATTTTCAAGACGCTTCATTATATTGCTGTATGTCTCCTGTGACATTACATCGGGAATACTTCCTGCCAGAACTAAAATGTCACCTTCTTTCAAATCCGTATCTAACCTGACATACAATGCTTCCACATCTTCTGTGGTGATTGCCGGTCCCTGACCGTTTATCTCTGTCTCCTCATCAGATTTTAATTTGACATTTATTCTGCTTATACCTGTTGTCACATTCTTGAATCTTGTGCTTATACCCTTTTCCTGAAGAATCCTCTCTATCTCATTTCCCGTAAATCCGGCGGTATATCCGAGTGCCGTATTCTCATATCCCAGATTTTTCAGGACTATCGATACATTAACGCCTTTCCCTCCGGCAAATATTTTCTCATCTCCTGTTCTGTTGACTTTTCCTGTAACAAATTTGTCAACAGATACTATATAATCAAGAGACGGATTAAATGTAACTGTATATATCACTGTCTACACCTCCAATACGTTTGCACATTCCTTATAAGCTGCATCCACATCCTTCGTTGTAATCACCGTAGCTTCTGAAAAACCTGCAAATGTCACCGGGGATATTTTTGAAAATTTGCTGCTGTCTGCAAGCACATATTTCTGACCACATTTTGACATTGCCTTTCTTTTAACTGAAGCTTCCTTTGCATCCGGTGTGCTGAATCCCTCCTTTCTCCCTACTCCGTTGGTTCCAAAAAATCCTTTTGTAAAGTTATATTTTTCAAGGCTTTCCAAGGCTTCTGCTCCTATAACCGCCTCTGTATCTGCCTTAAATTCTCCACCAAGGATATATGCTTTATATCCTTTCTTTGACAGTTTCTTTGCATGTATCCATGAATTTGTCACAAACACCGTTCCTGTAGATGTAAGATAATCTATGACTCTCTCTGTGGTTGTTCCTGCATCCAGATATACAAAATCGTCATTTTCAATCAAACCTGCGGCATAACCGGCTATTTCTGATTTTGCCTCCGTGTTAAGTTCCTGCCTGACCTGCACCTCTGCATCTGTTCCTGCGTATATGCCCTCAATTGCAACTGCACCGCCATGAACCTTTACCAGTTTTCCTTCCTGTGAAAGTGTATTTAAGTCCCTTCGTATCGTAGATTCCGATGTTCCAAGTATTTCCATCAGTTCCTGTACTGTTACACTTTTTTCACGGTTTACTATTTCAAGTATTTCCCGAAAACGTTTTTCTATTAACATTTTTTCATCACTCCTTCGGGGATAATTTTTATTGCCTCGTTGTTTATGATGTTATTATACAATCATTTTCCGTCACTGTCAATCATTTTCCGTCATTTTTATTAAATTTCTTCCAGATTCCGTCATTAATTTTCTTTTTCCGTCAAAAAAAGACTTTACCGTCAGCTTTCACTGTCAGCAAAGTCTTTTTTATATGAATTATTCTATTTCCATATGCCCAATCGTTTTCTTTCTATATAATATAAATTATTATCCATCGCCATGACTTTCTCTATCGGCACGCTTTTAAACACTTTCATTTTCATTCTGTATTTTATCCAGAAGAATGCATATATTCCAAGCGCTACAAATGTCACACCGGTGAGCAGCCATATCTTCATACGCTCAACCGGATCTGATGATATTCCGAGAACCATCAGTGTAGTTCCCACTATACCGATTATCGGTATGACCGGACCGCCCGGAACCTTAAAACTTCTCGGAACCTTAGGAAGTCTCTTACGGAATACCAGTACATCTATATGGGCAAGTATGTATGATATCATCCAGAACACGGATCCTGCCAGAATCAGAAAGTTGATGGCATCTGCTGAATTATTACTGAGTGCCGCAAATATAAATATTGAAACACTTACAAATACCTGACCAAACCAAGGCATTCCATGTTTGTTGGTTTTTGCAAATATATGTGGAAGCATATTCATTTTCGCCATTCCCTGACATATACTTGCGAGAGAATTTACGGTAGAATTCTGTGTACTTATAACAGCAAGTGCTCCAACTAAAACCATCCATATCTTACCAAAATCTCCAAGCAGATAATAACCATACAGAAGATGTGGTGCAGCCGAATCTTTAAGCTCTGCCCACGGTGTATAATTATGGAATCCGAATATCATTATCGTCTGCATGATACAGACAACAAGGAGACCCAACATCATTCCAAGTGGTACATTTCTCTTTGCATTCTTCACATCCTTTGATACCGGAATCGCATATTCAGCACCGATAAACAGCCAGAACGCTACCGCCGTCATGGATATGATGTTATTTATGTTACTGTTAAGTACCAACGGCTGCTCTATCTCTGTACCGGTTCCCATTCCAAATGCTCCGATAAGTCCCATGATAACCAGTGAACCGATAAGCAGTGCCGCCACAATATTCTGAATCTTTGCAAACAAATCCACACCGAACAGATTTGCAACAAGCACCAGTGCAACCATTATTCCGGTATACGCAAGACTCGGTATCGCATCTCCAACAAGACTCGTCACTGAGAATGAAAATATAGATGCCTCAACTCCACACGATAACGTGTTGCATATAAGATACCCTCCGACCATGGATATAATAGTCGGAAACGGGCCAAGTGCCGCCAGTGAATACTGAGCAAGTCCACCGGTTGTGTTTGGCATAATGGCATTAAGTTCTGAAAGAGATGCCACGGTAGTCATATTTAGCATCATCGCAATAACCATTGCAAGCACAAAGGTTATTCCAAGTGTTCCTGCACCTGTTCCAAGAGATACGAGACAGCTTGTGGCAACAACGAGTCCGACAGAGATGGATACCACGGTTCCCAAGCCTAATTTTTTATCTTCCATATGCTGCTCCTTTCCAGATTCTAAATCATCTTATATAATTACGAAACTCTACAGTGCATCATTTCCTTCTTCACCGGTACGTACACGAACCACATTGTCTATACCATACACAAAGATTTTTCCATCTCCTATATGTCCTGTGTAAAGTTCCTGTTTGACTGTTTCTATTACCTTATCCACTTTTGAAGTTTCCACTACGATATTAATCTGCTGTTTCGGGAGCAGCTCCATTATCTCATTTTCATCAACCTCATATTCCTGAGTTCCTTTTTCCACACCACAGCCTAACACCTGCATTACCGTGATTCCTCTTACTCCTATTTTGCTTAATGCTGTCTTGAGCTTTGATAACTTTGACATTCCTGTTATTATTTCTATCTTTGATAATTCACTCATATGCGTTCCTCCTATAATAAATCCTTTTTCGGTGTAATAATCTTCTTATATTTTTCTATGGTCATTCCTGCATAATTTCTAAACTCTTTCATCATATGTGCCTCATCATAGTACCCACAGTCAAGTGCAAGATTCTCATTTGATGTGTCACTGTTTTTCAATATGGTTAAAAGATTTTGAAATCGTATGTACTGTGCAAACTGTTTAGGTGATATTCCGTTATATTCCTTAAACACCCTGCGAAGATAACACTCCGAATATCCGGTCTCCTGTGCAAGTTCAGACATATTAATCTGACCCGCGTTCTGACAGACCCTGTTCCTTATATACTCTTCTATCCGCTTTTTTAAACCTGTTTCTTCATTATCATGAATTAACGTCTCATAAACATTCATAAATATTTCTGCTCTCCGGGACATATTCTCCTGTTCTGATAACTTTTCCACAAGATTATCACCAAAAATATTTCCATCTATCTCAATATCCTGATTTACCAGCATGTCCGGTGACAATTCCTTTGGCATCACTCCGCTACCCGGCATAAATCTTATGCCAAAACATGTTCCACCATGTCCCAGTTCCCAATGTTTCGCCTTTAGAACTGTTCCACCTATGGAAGTACTGACTTTTCCGTCATCTATACAAAACACCAGATCTATACATCCGTCCGGAACCGCATCCACCTCACTGTCCATATTCTGTGACAAATCCATCTGATAACAGTGAGAAATGCCAAGCCTGTTCTCATCCACCCTCTGATAATTTTCTGACACCAGAACCATATATGGCTGCAATGGTTTAATATAATTTACTTTCCTCATGACCTTTCACCTCATCATGCATCAGTTATAACCATAGCAATTCCGCCCATAGTTCTGAGACTATGCAAGCTCCGGTTTATCCCAGAGGTTAAGTTTCACACCAATGCCCTTTTTCAGTGCATTTTTGTAAACCGTTTCACCCCATGCGATATCCTCCACAGGCATGCCACCTACCGAGTAAATGATTCTCTCATCGTCGCTTGTTCTTCCCGGATGTACACCGGTTATAACATCTGCCACATCAATTATTTCTTCTCTTGTTATTTTGTTGTCATGAAGCAGGTCCATGAATTTTGCTCCTACCACCTGAACCGGATCATAGCTCGGATATGGATATTCATCTGCCCATGCTTCGTACAATTTGTAATTATCAACAACCAGTCTGGTTGAATCTTCCAGATAGAAACTTTCATTGAATCTGGCAGCCGACGGCATACATATGAGAGCCCCTTTCTTTATCCATGCATCATCGATAAATGGAAATTCCTTTTCCTTATTTCCTACACTTGTTGTTGTGCTAATAATGTCACTGTCACGAACCGCTTCTTCCATGTTCTCACACACCACAACATTCTCTATCTGCGGATATTCTGTCTTTACAAATTCTACAAAGGAATCTATACCTCTCTGGCTACGCCCTTTGATTTTCACGGTATCAATGTTTGGACATACACTCATAAATGCACTTAAAGATGTCTTTCCCATAACACCGGGACCTACTATGGAAACCACCTTTGAATCTTTTCTTGCAAGATACTTTGCACCGACTCCCGGTATGGCTCCTGTTCTGTATGCACTTAAAAGGTTAGCTGACATGAGTGCAAGCGGTGCTCCTGTATCCTTATCATTTAACATCATCATAAGAATCGAACGTGGAAGTCCTTCTTTCTTATTCTCAATGTTAGAACCGTACCACTTCATTCCTGCCATCTTAAAACTGCCGCCAAGATATGCCGGCATTGCCATGAATCTTCTGTCCTCACCATTCTTTGGCATGCCCTCGAACTGAGGATTTTCCGGAAATGTTACCATGCATCCGTGAGAGTTGTGATTTTCACCCCCCATGACATAATCACCTTTCTGAAGTGTCACCATCATATCTTCCATCACTTCCACACATTTGCCCATATCCTTTACACCGGCTGCCACCATATCCTGCTCACTTAAATATAAAAAATCAATTTTTGTTCCCATCTTTATTTCCTCCTATCATACATTCCTGCGATTGATATGTTATGTATGATTAGGATGAAATCATCTTATATAAACACAAAAAGGTGCCAATTGCTTCTGCAATTGACACCTTTGTCATACATAGTATATCAATATTTCTGATTCACGTCAATAATTGTATCATATTTAATTCATGCCGTATTGTAAAAAACGATACGAATTAACGGATTGGTTTGAATCGGTCATAACGCAGTGCCGAAATATCTACTACTGTTTCCTCTCCTGCCACCATCTGCGATAACATAAGTCCCACGGCAGGCGCTGTACCAAATCCGTGTCCGGTAAATCCACAAGCCAATATAAGTCCCGGTGCCTCGTCAACACGGCTTATAAACGGTACCCCGTCAAATGCATTATCAAGCCATCCGGCCCAGCTTCTGACGATTTTTGCATCCTTGAGTGCCGGAACATAACTCATAATGGCACGACAGCTTGCTGATAATGTAAGAGAATTTGTCTCCATCGCTGACGGATCTTTCATATCTGTCACGACCTCATATCCACTGTCTGAACCGAATACAAATGAGCCGTGATGTGCCTGATGTCCATAGAAATCTCCACCGGCAGTTCCAAGCATTATATCAAACATATGCGGCTGCATCTCTGTTACAAGTGCCTCATCGATAAGTCTTGTCATAGGAATATCCACACCGACAGTACGGGCTATCTCCCTGCTTTCATAACCTGCCGCCAGAATAATGCTTTCACCTTCAAATACTGTTCCGTCATTTAACACCACCTGACGGACTTTTCCTTTTATTTTTCTGAGTTCCTTAACCGGTGCATCTGTATAATATTTTACACCCATCTCCAATGAACGTTTATAATATCCCAGAGTCGTTGTAAGCGGATTAGCATGTCCATCGGTAGGACACCAGCTTGCTCCAATGATATCATCCGCAAGATAAGGACATATTTCCTTTACTTCTTTTGCGTCCACCATCCGCACATCAAGTCCTACACTCTGTGCATTTGAGGCTAATGTATTTAATTTTTTTAAATGTTCTTCCGTTTTTCCAAGACGAAGGTTCCCCTTCTGTGTGTATTCGGTGTCTACACCCAGTTCTTCTGAAAGATTTGGCCACAGATTTTTAATTCCATACATCGCATAAGGCAGTTCCCTTACATCACGTCCCGACTGACGGACACCACCGCCATTTCTGCTTGAGCCGCCATGTCCTATACTCTTTGTTCCCTCAAGTACTATTACATTTGAATTTCCTGCCTTTGCAAGATAATATGCAGCCGCACATCCAACGACACCGCCACCTATAATAATCGTATCTGCCACTCTACTCATGTGCCACACCTCCATCCTCTGCCAATATCTCCATTTCCATAGGTCTCATAGGAGCCCTCGATACAGCCGGCTCTACCTCCGTAGGTGCCACCTTAAGTTCCCTTGAAACTATACCTTTGACAAGCTTGCCACATGTCTGACCCTGACAGAGTCCCATGCCTGAACGAAGATATCTTCTAATCTCTTCTATTGTAAAAAAGCCTTCATGTACTGCTTTTCTTATCTCACCTTTAGTTACTTCCTCACATCTGCACACCAGCATATAGTCATCAGGTGCCTCCACATAAGGTCCGATTTCCTTTAATTTTTCCTGAATATCAATCATAATTGCCTCCATTTCCGCAGCATCTATTTTGCTTTGTAAAATCTTGCCGTCATCAACATTTCATTTGGCACCTTTATAGTAAGCAGGTTCGTATGGTCAAATGCCTTGGATGTCCGCACTTTCGTCACCTCGGCAGCACATACCTCCCGTCCGTCTCTTCCATATGCCATTCCTTTATCCCCTACCTCCGGCAGAGGTAAAAATTCATATGGCATTGTCACTTCACCATATCCCGGTTCCACATCTTCCTCTACAAGGAATATTGCCTGACCGCTGCATGATGCAACACACATACCGCATCCGATACATTTGTGATTACTGTCAACCGCCGGCAGCGATGTAATGTTCTTTCCTATCATTATGCATCCCATCTTACATGCATCCTGACACGGATTACACGGAATATTCTGTGTACATTCTATAACAGGATGTATTCCCTTACTCTTTGTCACACCGGGATAACGCTCTATCTCATCCTGGGCTACATATCCTTTCTCAAGAAGATTCATGGATACATCTATGCCCTCTTCTGTTTTCTCTACAAGTTTTCCTCTGTTCTTCGGTGCAAACATTCCCTGTCTCAATGTATCAAGCTGTGCTTCAAGTTCATTTACCCTGCTTTCCTTTTCTTCTTTTGTAATATATCCAAGATACTCAGCTATGGTAGCACCACTCATTCTTCCCTCTATCATGGCTGAACTGGCTTCCTCTATACCTGAGACATCTCCTGCTGCATATACTCCGGGCACTGATGTAGCACCATCTTCGTCACACACCGGAACATATCCGCCCTTGGTATCTGCCATCTTACATCCTGCCTGTTTTAGAAGCTGTGACATAGGTGAAAGGCCGACTGCCAGACATATCGTATCTACATCAAAATGTTTCTCCGTTCCCGGTATAACTTTCCAGTCAGGTCCAACCTGTCCGATGACAACTCCCGTAACATGATCTGTTCCCTCTGCCTCCACTATTGTATGTGAAAGATAAAATGGAACTCCACATCTTGATACTTTTGCCGCATGTACACCATAGCCGCCTACTCTCGGAGCTGCATCTGCCAATGCTACCACTTCACATCCGGACTGCAGAAGCTGAAAGCTTACTACCAGTCCTACATTTCCTGAACCAAGCATTAAAACTCTGTTTCCGGGTTTTATATGATGAAGATTCATCATCGTCTGTGCAGCCCCTGCACCGATTACTCCCGGTAATGTCCATCCCTTGAAATTCACCATATTTTCTGCGGCACCTGTCGCTACAAGTACTGCATCACCCTTATAATGCTTTACTTCATCTCCGATTCTCACTGTAACTTCTTTTTCAGGATAAAGTCCTATTACAGTGGCATTTAATACAACCTTTACTCCATACTGTTCTGCCTCTGCAAGAAGTTCCTCACCTATTTTAAATCCTCTGATTTTTGCCTTATGCTCCTTAGAGCCGAAAAATTTATGTATCTGTTTGAAAAGCTGTCCGCCCGGTCTCTGATTCTCATCAAACACTATAGGCTTAATACCTCTTTTTGCTGCCTCTATGGCTGCTGACAATCCTGCCGGACCTGCACCTACAACTATCATATCGTAACGTTCTATCTTCATGATGTGCCTCCTGTTCTAATCCTGTTTTTCTGCCGAAACACCATACTGTGTCTGTACCTTCATTCCGGCTTCTAACGGTGTAATACATGTTCTTACATTTGGTTTATCATTTACTATCATGACACAATCTGTACATCTTCCTATAGCACAAAATATACCTCTCGGCTCATGTTTTTTTGCCGTATACCTGTGTGCCATAACTCCATTCGCCTTTAACGCCACAGAAATCGGTTCACCCTCATATCCCTCCATAACCTGTCCGTTATAAGTAAATGTAACTTTATTCCGACTTGGAGTTTCGCCTAATATCGGATGATTTTCAATTCTATTCATAACTTTTCCTCACTTTCTGTCTGCCATTCCTATTGTTACTGCACCAAATACGTGAAAAGGGAAGACGCATGAAGTCTGTTAAGTACTGACTTCTTTGTCTTCCCTTGTTATGAGATAATTTATCATATAAATGAAGTTGTGTATTGTAAAAAACGATACAATGTAATTTATTTGCTGTTTTAATATAAACATGTGCAAATTTACGGACTGCAACGCTCTCACGTTCGCACTATCTTCGGCTGGCAACGGTACATAAGCAACCAAAATACGGTTGCTAAGTGCCGGCCGCCTCAGAATGTCGCTTTTGCAGTCCGTAAATTTGCACAATATATAGTATACAGCAGAGTTCCACAATCACATGATGTTTTATTCTATATACTTTGTATGGTTTTGTGGAAAATTGTCTTACTCCCAAAAGCTGCATTCATCGTAATACTCTTTTGCTTCTTCCTTTGTTATTTTAAATCTGTTTACGACCTCTTCTATAATCTTATCTTCCGGTAAACCTGAGTATTTCATTGTCGCTTCTATGTAAATTCTTATACTTTGTTTCTCTGCATACTCTTTCGCATATTCCTTCGCACGTTTATTCGCATAATCTTCTACAGCCTTGCACATACCAAACATCTCCTTTTTATCATGTTTCAATCTGTGTACTTTATCTGATATCTTAGGAAATTCT
>CACWRR010000030.1 GCA_902763335.1 uncultured Lachnospiraceae bacterium
AAAAATATATCAACCGTGTTTAAAATAGATAAATTGAAAAATGGTGATGCAAAATTTTACAATGATAAGTACATTGCAACACAGGTAGACGGAAAATTTATGATGATTGATTTCCAGGGAAATATTGTTAAGACCTATGATGATATTCAGGTGAAATGGTTTAGTGTTGAACCGGGAGATAAAACTATTGTATACAGTAATGTTCAGAAACAACTGGGAATACTTGTGCTTGATGATAATCTCAATATTATAAAAAATCAGAGAATTGCTACATATGACAATCTGGTTATAGACCCGACCATTATAAATATTAATGGGACATATTACGTTACTTATACTTCAATTGACGGAATAGTGAATAACGGGGATGCACAGAAAGAAAACGGCAACTATACCGTTGAATTGTTAAAGTCTGATGATTTGGAAAATTTCAGTTATATCGGAAAAGTTATAGAAGATAAACATAATCTTGAAGATATTGTAGCCATGAAATCCAATGACAGATACCGTCTTATATATGAAAGAGAGACAGTTGACCGTGGTGATTCGACGCTTGAGGAGATATCATCGGTAAACGGTGGTGTCACATGGAGCCGTCCAAAGGTTATATGCGGACCTGACGGGGATAATGAACTTGGAAATATACTCACATTTAATGATAAATATTATGTGTATTACAGCAGTGATATTGAAAATAGAGGAGCCTCTTATGACGGTGCAGAGATGTATGTGAAAGTATTTGACAGAGATTTTGATATTCTTGAGGATGCACAAAGGATAGATGGGTTCGACTCGGTACTATTATATGATGTTAAAAAGTCAGGTGATTCCGTTTATTTCATTTATACGGAAAAATACTCAACAGATTCTAATCTGGTAGTGTTAAAATGTGGTTAAGGCATTCAAAACTTGAACTTACAATGTATATATGTTATCATTAAACTTATGTGGTTGAGACAAACTTTCAAAATTGGGGGCAATTATCATTAAGAAGAAAATTTTTAGGGCACTATTTTTTGTAGTTGTTATAGGATTAACTATATATGGAGTATTCAATGGAGAAGATCTTTCAGACATAGCGGAGGATATCTCGAATGCGGATATGAAATGGATTGCACTGTCAGTTTTTATGGTAGTGGTATTTATATATTGTGAATCATGGATTATCAGAAAGTTTTTCAGGAAACTGGGTATAAAGGCGAAGCGGTTTGAATGTTTCCTGTATTCATGTGTTGGTTTCTTTTTCAGTTGTGTAACACCGTCAGCAAGCGGAGGTCAGCCTGCACAGATGGTATATATGAGAAAGAATAAGATATCCGTCGGGGTGTCTACGAATGTTCTTATGTGCGTGACCATGCTTTATAAGCTGGTTCTTGTGCTTATAGGCGTGGTACTATGGGTATTCAGAATTGATTTTGTAGCGAAATATTTTGGCGATTCGATATGGCTGTTTTATCTGGGCGTATTTTTGAATGTGGCATGTGTGGCACTTATGTTAATGGTGTGGTTTAGAAGTGACTGGTTAGAGAGCATGGGAATTGGAATTATTTCCTTCTTACATAAAATACATCTGCTTAGAGGAATGGACAGATACAAGGATAAGCTTGACAGATTTATAAAGGGATACGACAGGTCGATTAAGGTTGTGAAAGGCAATGCAATGCTTATCGTTGAAAGCTTTTTTATTACGCTGCTTCAGAGAGTCTGTCTGTTTTCTGTTACGGGATTTGTATATCTGTCATTTGGATTACGGGGATTTTCGTTTGCAGAGATAGTTATATTGCAGAGTGTTATATCCATAGCAGTGGATATGCTGCCGCTTCCGGGTGGTACCGGAATAGCGGAGCATCTGTTCAAAGTTGCATTTTGCAGCATATTCACCGGTGAACTTTTATTGCCTGCAATGGTACTTAGCAGGGGAATAGCATACTATGTACAGTTAATCTTCTGTGCAGTTATGACAGTAGTTGCACATATATATTTTAGAGAAAATGATGAGTAGCAGGAAAATAAATGATATATTTTATATTTGCCATGAAGGCAGAGGCACAGCCTTTTATAGAAAAACTGGGATTAAAAAAGAATACTGCATATAGAAGAATGGATGTATTTGAAGATGAAAACAGTGTAGTGGCGATAACCGGGACGGGTATATTGCGGGCTGCAATGTCAGTAACGGAGCTTCTTTCCACAAGGGAGATATCTAAATCCGATATTCTGGTCAATATAGGAATATGTGGTATGAAGAGTAATCCTGATGGAAAAGAAAATATCGGAGATGCATATATCTGTAACAGTATAATATCATGTTATGACGGAAGAACTTATTATCCTGATATGTTATACAGAACACCGTTTGACGAGGGCAGACTTGTCACAGTGAATAAACCGGAGGGCGGAGAACAATACAGTGAAGCGTGTGACAGCAGAGCAGTTACGCTGGTTGATATGGAAGCGGCAGGTGTGTATGAGGCAGCCATAAGATTCATGAACTCAGATCAGATATCATTCATAAAGATTGTGTCAGATCTGTGTGACGGAAGATATCCGAAACCGGATGAAGTACCGGACATTACAGGCAGACATGCAGAGGAGATAATAAAGTGGGCAGATGAAGTGCATGATTTCCGACAAAAGGATGTGGGAATGGAACTTAGCACGGCAGAAAAAGAATGGATAAATGAGGTGGCGGACCGACACAGATATTCCGTTACCAGACGTGAAATGCTAAAAAGAAAAGTAGTGTACAGTAAGATTACGGGGGCCGACATAACAAAAGAATTTATCGAAAACATCATAAAATAGAGAAATCAGCCGGATAAAGGATTTTAGAAATAAAACTTTTATCCGGCTTTCTTATAGTCATGATTGGGTATTGACATTGTATTTGATATGGTATATTATATGAACACAAACAATATTATATAGCATATAATATAGAATAAAAATAATATGGTCAGATATTCTTGAAATCCGATATCATCGTCGGAATAATGGAAATAAATTTGGTGCTGCGCACCAGCCGGACACAATATGTGTATATGCAAGCTGGCTTGCAATATCACATATCTGTGCCGGCTAGTCCCCAGAGGGGATTTATTTCCATTAATCTGATAACTATATGAAATTCCAAGAATAAATACATCCCGGAATGGAGGAATTATATGACATTTACGACTGGTGCCGCGCTATTGGATGCCATCGTATTAGCGGTAGTTTCAAAGGAAAAAGATGGCAGTTATGGTTACAAGATAACACAGGATGTCAAAATGGTTCTTGACGTATCAGAATCCACACTTTATCCGGTGTTAAGGAGACTTCAGAAAGATGAATGTCTAAGTACATATGATGTTCAGTGTGATGGAAGAAACAGAAGATATTATAAAGTCACAGAACGTGGAAATGCTCAGCTTAATCTGTATAAAAGTGAGTGGAAGGATTATTCATCAAAGATATCATCTTTGCTATTAGGAAAAGAGTAAGAGAGGAATGAGAAGAAATGAATAGAAAAGAGTTTATGGAAAGGCTGGAAAAGCAACTTTACGATGTGTCGGATGCTGAAAGGCAGGAAGCACTGGAATATTATGCCGGATATATGGATGAAGCCGGTATAGGAGAAGACGATGAAGTTCCTGATTCTATAGGTACTCCTGAGAAAGTGGCAAAGGAACTTAAAAGGTCAATACTAAATCCGGATACAGATTTTATGGCAGATGAAAAAGTTAATATTAACCCACCGTTAAAAAAGGACAATATAAAAAGCAGTTATAGTGGAACAACACATAAGAAAAAATTAAATATGAGCGGTACAGAACTTGCCATAGTGATAATTGCAGCCATACTGACCCTTCCGATATGGGGAAGTATTCTTATAGCAGTGGGGGCAACAGCATTCGGTCTGTTTATAGCAGCGATAGCAGTTGTATTTTCGCTTGCCGTTACAGCATTTGTACTTATAGTTGTAGGACTGTGGGTAGGAGGAGTCGGCATAGGTGCACTTATTACCGGAAGCGCGTTAGGCAGCGGACTATGTACCATAGCAGCCGGACTTATGGTTGCGGCAGCCGGCATAGTATTTACCGTTGGAATAATTAATTTCATAGTAGTTTTCATACCGTGGATATTCAGGGGAATCGGTAGATTAATCAGACGTATTACCGGAAAAGGAGGTAAGGCATAATGAAGAAGTTTACAAAAATATCGCTTATAACAGCCGCAGTATTTTTCTGTCTGGGACTGATATTGTGGGGAGTCGGTGCAGCCAATGGTGGAGGATATAAAGGACTCAGAAATGATTTTCTTGATGGAAAATTCAATATAGAATATCACAGAAGAGAAACAAAGATGACGTCGGGAAATATGCAGAGTTCATCTATTGAACTTCCGGATAAAATGAATCTTAATGTGAGCGTAGGTGGTGCACATATTCGTTTTAAGGATTCCGATGACGGAAAATTCAATGTCGAGGCAGAGGGTATAAATATCTCATGGGGAATGGATGATGAGGATATCGATATCAGCACAGAGAATAAAATATTTGGGAATAAAAGTGCAGGGGATATAACTGTGTATGTACCTTCAGATTACAAATTTAAAAATGTAGATATAGAATGTGGTGCAGGAGAGGTATATATTGATTCGCTATCAGCAAGAAATCTTGACCTTGATATAGGAGCCGGAGAAGCTGTGCTTAATAATGTTGATGTGAGAAACATAGACATAGAATGTGGTGCGGGAGATATTCAGTTAAACGGAAATGTAGAAAAAGGTGGGGACATTGATTGCTCGATGGGAAACATAACGCTTAATCTTGAGCAGCCATATGAATATTATGATTATAATATCGATTGTTCTATGGGTGAGGTAAATATAAATGATAATAACTATTCAGGTCTTGGGATAGACAAGAAGTTGAAAAATTCGCCGGAACATGAGTTAAATATAGAATGTTCCATGGGACAGATAGATATAAATACAAAATAGAGATGCCTTACGGATTGTTTGGTACTATTAAAAAACTCTTATACAACCGGAGAAATATTCCGGTAAGTATAAGAGTTTTTCTTTATTATTTACGCGAGTAAACGTATATTATTCATATCTGAGTGCATCTATAGGATCAAGGTTAGCTGCCTGTATAGATGGAATAAGTCCGAATATGATACCGATAACCATAGAGAATACTACAGCTATGATAGCGGCAGGAATACTTATTGCAACCGGTATGCTTGCTATCTTTGATACGATCTGTGCCAGTCCTACACCACACAGAACTCCGAATATTCCACCGAGACTTGTGAGAACCATTGATTCTGTAAGAAACTGGAAAAGAATACGTTTCTTTCTTGCACCGATGGCTTTCTTAAGACCGATTTCACGGGTTCTCTCTTTTACAGATACAAGCATTATGTTCATAACACCGATACCTCCGACTAAGAGGGAAATACTTGCAATCCATATGAGCTGCGTGTTTGTTGAACTACTTATATCTTCAAGACTCTTAAGGTCATTAAGAGCGCTGTCTGATTTGTATTTATAGGTTGATGATGATACAACACTGTCATTTAAAAGAGTTGCGATATCTTTTCCGACTTTGTTCATTACATCAGTGTTTGCTGCACGTACCACTACAGACTGTGGAGTGTCAAAGTAAAATGAGTTTGGCCAGCTCGTCAGTGGGATATAAAGAGCACATCCGCTGTTGTCCATGTATGAGTAGTAGTCATCTACACTGTTAATCGTAGGTTTAAATTCATCACTTTTTTTAGCAACACCTATGACAGTATAAGTTTCATTGTTAATATCAATGACCTTGTCTATCGGATTTTCTCCAGGGAAAAGACTGTTCATTGTATTTTCATCTATTATAACTACCTTTCTGAATTTGTCGTAATCAGACTGATGAAATCCTCTTCCTTTGTAGATTGTGTATCCGCAGGTTGAAAAGTAATTTTCGTCAATTCCGTAAATATATGATGAACTGAGAGAAGTATTGTTATAGTATACTGTATCGCCCCAGTCACTTAATTTTACATAAAGTGATGCTTCTTCTACATTTTTTGTGTTACAGATTGAATCGAACAGTTCATCAGAAATAGGTGTTACACCCGATGGGAGACCATTGTATGTGGAAAGTTCGTATCCATATCCGTCCTGATTAAGTCGTATGTTTACATTATTGTTTCCGGAACCTACGAGATTTTCCTTAATCTGTTCGTTGGTTCCTTTTATGGTTGACACTATGGTTATAATGGCTGCAATACCGATGATGATACCCAGCATAGTAAGGATGGAACGCAGCTTGTGTGACCATATGCCCTGAAATGATAATCTGATATTTTCTAACATAAAGGTTCCTCCTAATATTCGTCTTTAATCTTTGCTTTTACACCGTCTTTTGCATATTTTGAATACGGTGAAGCAATGTAGCCGTTGGTATCAATTTCATCTTTTATTACAAGGTATGAATCCATAACTGTCTTACCTGTTTTTACATAAGTTTTTTCAAGATATCCTTTATCATTTACAAGATAAAGGAAACTTCCCTTGTCATCACTTCCGATGTATGCCTTATCTATGGCAAGGTCATCAGAACCGTCTGTTCCTGATGAAGAAGTAAATGATACATTGATGTAATCATCTTCCGTAAGTCCTGATGATGAATCAACAAGTGCCGTTACAGGATAGAACGATACGTTTTTATTTGATGAATAGTAAAAGCTGTTATCTGATGCAGGGTATGGTGAAATTGAAGTTATTTTAGCTTCAATCTGGCTGTTGCCGTCTTCGCTCCATGAGGATATATATATAGGGTCACCGACCTTTATTTTGTTGTAGTTGTATTCATCAACAACAGTTTTTACATACATTCCCGCACTGTCTGATATTACCATTACAGGATCGGTTGAACCGGCATCTGTATTTACTGAAGTCACAACTCCGGTTACGGTACTTGTAATGGTTGCAGCATTATATTTATTCTGTGCCTTTTTTGCAGCAAGTTCGTCTTCTTTACGTTCAATGGTGAGTTCGGCGAGTTCCTTCTGCTTATCGGATATCATACTGTTCAATTCTTCCTGTGTATATACACCGTCTATACTTGAATTTACATCATCCGGATCAGGTTCGGGAGTATCCTGTGTGTCATCGATATCGTCTGTATCCGGCTCGATATCGTCCGGAATATCAGGTGTATATGTTGTAAATTCACAATTAACAGGAGGAAGTTTTCTGTTAAGCTGGATGGTTGATGTTCCATCAGCAAGATCATATATATAACCGACCTTCCAGGTGTAGCCTTCTTTGATAGATGTGTTTTTTCCTGTCGGGGACAATGCACACATATATGTAAATGCGTCTACATCTTCTGAATAAATATAAAGGTTTATATACATGTTGTTTCCTTCAATGGCTTTAAATATATCCTCGTGTAATATACAGTTTCCGGCTGCTTTGAACTTATAAGGGTTTACTGAGCTTCCGTCACCTTCAAAAGCCTGTGAAACGCTGTTTATCTCAGAGAGGATATTGTCTGTTGAGATACCTGTATTATCAGGTTCATCTGTTTCAGGTTCCTCAGTTACAGGTTCAGTAGGCTCAACATATGGAACAGCCTTTTTGTATTTATCAATCATTTTATTTGCAAGCTGGATATTTAAATCATCCTGCTGCAGTTTAAGATTGCATGAATCAAGTTCCATTTTAAGTTTGTTTGAATCAAGTGCTATAAGTGGTGTACCCTCCTGTACGGAATCGCCTTCCTTGACAAGTACCTGGCTTATTATATCACCTTCGGAGAGGTAAACATTCTGACCGCCACCTGAACGGATGGTACCTGAAATGGAGCTGCTTCCATAGTCATAATCGTATGTGCATACATATCCGATGTTCACGGCATCTACGGTATGGTTTTTGTTATTTTTTGAAACAGCATAATATATACCGCCGATAATACCGCCTACGATAAGGACTGTGATAACCACTATAATAATAAGTTTTTTATACTTTTTCATCTGGTTTCACCTCCGCGGCAGGGTCAATAATCTGACCGTCTTTTATATGAATAATGCGTTTGGCATGTTCTGCTATTTCAGCTTCATGTGTAATCATTACAACTGTAACACCTTCGCTGTTCAGTTGTGAAAAAAGTTCCATTATCTGTTCGCCGGATTTTGAATCAAGTGCTCCGGTAGGCTCGTCAGCAAGAATTATGTCAGGTTTGTTTACCATGGCACGGGCTATGGCAACTCTCTGGCACTGACCGCCGGACAACTGGTTTGGTTTAAAGTTTACTCTTTCAGCAAGTCCTACTTTGTCTAACATTTCAAATGCAATGCCTTTTCTGTCTTTCTTTGGAACGCCTGCATACTGGAGTGGAAGCATAACGTTGCTTATGGCACTCTGTCCCGGAAGCAGATGGAAACTCTGGAATACAAATCCGATTTTGTTTAGTCTTAAATCAGACAGATTTTTGTCATTGTAGTCAAATATATTGGAACCTCCAAAAAGATAATCTCCTCTGGTAGGACGGTCAAGGCAGCCGATAATATTCATCAGTGTAGATTTGCCGGAGCCGGAAGCTCCCATTATGGCAACATATTCGCCTTTATCAATACTTACTGAGACATCTTTCAGAACAGGAACTTCCATTTTGCCATTATAATATGACTTATAAATGTGTGAAAGTTCAATTATCATTCTGTAACCTCCTCTGTATTATCAGAAGCGGCTGATGTTTCTTCAGAGTCAGATTCATCACCTGCTACATCACTTACATCCGCATCAGATATGTCATCAACATTTTCATCTAATCCTTCTATATCTTCTCCATCCATGTCTGAGGAATCAATATCACCGTTATCAATATTTGAATCATCTGAATCATCAATATCATCTACATTGAAGTCCTCTATAGAGTGGGAAGTAGTCTGTCCTTCTTTGATTGTGCTTGAAGGATATGCGATGTAATCTGATTCTGAGAGACCCTTAAGAATCTCATATGACATTGTATCACTGTCATATTCACCGAGTTCTACATTCTGTTTTACTATCTTTCCGTCTTTTTCTTTCCATACATAGTAACTTCCGTCATCATTTGATGCGAGATAGAATTCTGACAGCCACATTCCGTCTTTAGTTACATCCTGTCCGTAATCAGGTTCGATAAATACATGCTGACCCAGTACAAGATTTTCCGTATTTTCAAATGTTACATAAAAATACCATTTACTTGCACTCTGCCCCGGAGTACCTTCGCCGTCTTCTGAATCCATTGAGCTGTCACTTGAAGATATAGGATTGTTATAATCTATGGAAGAAACAGTACCTTTAACAGTTTTAGAGGAATCGATTCTAGGAGTGATAATCACGGATGCACCTTCTGATATTTCACCCATTCCCAGTTCTCCGACGATACCTTTAATCTGATAATTGCCAAGTGGAAGTATGGATATGTATCCTGTCTCTGTGGAATTTCCTGTAGTGCCGTCATCATCTCCCTGACTTACATCACCGATGGATTTGATGATACCGTCTACAGTGCTTGTAACTACTGCGTTGTTTAAGCTGGCTTTAAGTTTGTCAAGTTCAGTCTGCTTAGTCTTTATATCATACTGGTTAGATGTAATGTCAGATGTAAGGGACTGAATCTGCATAGTATAATTTAACTGTTCCTCTGAAGGGGCGGCAGCTTTTTCAGATTCAAGCTGTGTAATCTGCTGTCTTGCAGAAGTTACTTCAATATTAAGCTTGTCTATTTCAAGCTGCGTTTCTTCAATAGAGTTGTTTATTTCATTTGTATCATATTCAAAAAGCTGTGTGCCTGCTGTAACCTGATCGCCTTCATTTACAAAACATGTCTTTATTGTTTTGCTGCTGTCGGCTTTAACTACAACAGCTTTCTGGGAGTCTACAACACCGGTGAAACGGTCGGCAGCACCTACTGAGCCGTACCCCATAGCCTCCGACACAGATGCTACATATACTTTGGTTTTGTCATCGCTTTTAGACATTCGCTTGACTGCGACAAATATTATTATGCCGATTAACACTATTGCAATTGGGATAATAATTAATAATTTTTTCTTTCTTCCGGAAGAAGAACCCTTGACAATTTTATTGTCAGTACTCATATATTACCTCTTTTCTGTACTGCAAAAATAGTGTATATTAAACATGTCCGGCAGTACGCGGATAAGTCATTATAAATATATCTTTAAAAATGTAATTGCGCAACCTAAAAAGGTAATAAATGTGTGAACAATATGTGAACGTAAAGTGAAGAGGTGAGAAGTATGCTTGTAAAAATGCCCGAATATTATAGGGAATTTAAATGTATTGCGGGAAAATGTTCTGACAGTTGTTGTGACGGATGGAAGATAAAGATAGACGAAAAGACAGCGGAAATATATAGAAGTCATAAAGGTGTTCTGTCAGAAAAGTTTGAAAAATTTTTCACTGATGGTAATTATTTTATCTTAGACGGAAGCCGATGCCCGTTTTTGAATAACGAAAATACATGTGATATATTTATACATATGGGCGAGGAAAATTTAAGCAATGTGTGTTCATTTTATCCGAGGAGAATACAGACATGTGGAAATGTGATGTATGCAGCAATGAATCTTTCGTGTCCGGAGGTTATGAGACTTGTACTTGAAGAAAGAGAAGGAATAAAATATATAACATATGATGACGGGAAGGATGCGATTAAAGAAAATGACGGACCGGATATATTATTAATAGAAGAAACATTCCGCAGGATAATAAATGACAGAAGATTTTCACTAAAAAAGCGAATGATGATGTGCATATTTATTGCTGATAATTTGAGCGAAAACAGAGACACATCAATTCTTAGCGGATATAATGATGACATGGGAGTACTTGAGCTTGCACAGGCACTTCCGGATGAGAGCAGAATGAACAATCAGGATGTGCAGTATGAGATGTTAAAAGAACTTCTTATTATATACAGTGATATATGCCTGACAAGAAAACACGACAGCCTGACTATAGAACTGATGAGGGAATACAAAGAGAACGGATTAAATATACCATATATAAATGAAGAAAAATATGCTCCATACACATACCAGTATGAAAACTTTATAACAGGCTGTATGTTCCGATACATCACTGAATGTAATAATATAGAAGATATCTTCAAAATAATGGTCAGGATATGTGTCGGGTATGCCATTGTCAGGGCGGTAGATGCCATGTGTTTAAAAAATTATGGAAATATAAATACAGAGCAGCAGATAGAAATAATGCATTACTACTGCAAGATTACAGAACATTCCGAAACTGACAATCACAAGATACAGTCAGTTATATTCGACGGGGGATATGACGATATGGTTCATATGATGGTTCTGATATAAATAATGAGTTCAGACTTTTGTGAAACTTTTTGAAATGTACTTTGTTTTGTGCAAGCTTAATAGTTAATAAAGTTTCACAAAAGTCTGCTCAGATATATATGAAAGGAAATTAAATGGAAAAAAATATAAAAAACAATTCATCAGCTAACAAGCCGCTTCGCATGTGGTACATGTATAAGGATAAGCCATGTACACTGATTGAGGCAGATGAAAGTAAAAATATTGTGAAAATAAAAAATTATGCTGACAATATACTGTTTACGGCATTTGGTGTAAATGAAAATCCGAGTATGGAAGATTTTAAAGAATTTTTAGAGTCAAGATGTTTTCCGAGAACGAGGGATAAAATGAAACTAGTGCTGGAGGACGTAGGGGTTCCGTGCTATGATCCGTATCTCATTATTGAAAAAACGGAGGGAAGAATGGCGGAGGATGATTTTTGGCTTAAAATTGAAAAATAATGAAAGAGGGTGTGGAAATGGTAGAAGTCTTTGAGAGAAGTGTAAGACCGCAGGCTATAAGTTCATCAAAGGGAAATCAGTTAAAATGGGAGAATTATAATGTCTGGTATAAAGCAGATTATACGGGTTATGAAGGATTGGCGGAGTATGTGGTATCGCATATGCTTTGCAAATCTTCATTAAATAAAAAAGAAATTGTTATATATGAACCTGAGCAGATAAAGTATAAAAGAATTGTATATCAGGGAGTAAAAAGTAACTCTTTTATTAACGGTGAGCAGCAGATTGTTACTTTGGAGAGATTGTTCAGAATAACACACAATAAGAGTCTGAGTGAAGAATTATGGCATATCCATGATACGGAGCAGAGATTAAAGTTCTTAGTTGAGCAGATTGAACAGATTACCGGACTTAAGGAATTTGGTATATACATGAACAGGCTGTTTACGATAGATGCGATATTTTTGAATGAGGACAGACATATGCACAATATTGCTGTGTTGATGGATGGAAAAGGAAAGTTTGAATATTGTCCGATTTTTGATAATGGAGGCTGTCTGCTTTCTGATACAACAATGGAATATCCTATAGTGGAGGATGTATTTAAGCTGATTGATGAAGTGAAATCAAAGACTATAAGTACAGATTTTGATGAGCAATTAGATGTATCGGAAAAATTATATGGAGAAAACATTAAGTTTTCATTTACCAAAAATGATGTGGAAAATATATTAGATTCTGCAATTAATTATGACGAACATATAAGACAAAGAGTTCAGGAGATTATATATCACCAGATGAACAAATACAGTTATTTATTTTCAGATATATAAAAGTTTATTAAACTTTATTTACATTCACACATAAAAATAGTAAGATACTAAGGAAATCAAGAAAGGAAATGGAGATTAAAAAATGAGAAAACATACATTAATATTAGCAGCAGTGGCAGTTATGGGATTTTCAATGATATTTACAGGTTGTGGCAATGATTCCAATTCATCTGACAGCAAAAAGGAGACAACATCGGCTTCAGATGACAAAAAGGCAGAGACTATAGATATCACAGATGAAGACGCTCTCCTTACGGGAAAGCATCATGCTGAGATAGAGGTAAAAGATTATGGAACAATTAAGGTTGAGCTTGATGCAGACGTTAGTCCTGTAACAGTTACAAATTTTGTAAATCTTGCAAACACAGGATTTTATGACGGACTTACATTCCACAGAATTATAAAAGGATTTATGATTCAGGGAGGAGATCCGGACGGAAACGGAACAGGTGGCTCTGATATAAATATTAAAGGTGAATTTAAGAGCAATGGTGTAGAAAATAATATTTCACATGTCAGAGGAACAATCTCGATGGCAAGAGCAATGGATTATGACAGTGCAAGTTCACAGTTCTTTATTGTTCAGGAAGACAGCACATATTTAGACGGTGAGTATGCAGCTTTTGGAACAGTTACGGAAGGTATGGATATAGTAGATAAGATATGTGATGACAAGAAGCCTGAGGATGAGGCGTCAGGTCTGGTTGCATCAGATGAGCAGCCGGTTATTACAACGATAAAGATAGTTGACTAAAACATGTTGCAAAGGTTAGAAAATGCGGGGCTGTCACATTATTGTGGCAGCCCCATAAACGTATAGACGGATGGGAGAAAATGATGAAAACAGTTACAGTGGCACATTGTGCAGATATACATTATGATTCAGATATTG
Organism: uncultured Lachnospiraceae bacterium; assembly: GCA_902763335.1. GTDB lineage: Bacteria > Bacillota > Clostridia > Lachnospirales > Lachnospiraceae > UBA2821. The sequence continues at coordinate 13,571 of CACWRR010000030.1, forward strand.
TATATATGGGGGTAAAGGGCAGAATACGCAAAAGGGAGAGACAGGCATCATTTGAGAATATACTTAAAATGTGCAGACAAAAACACATAGAATATCTCCTGATTGCAGGTGATTTATTTGAGAAACCCGAACCGGAGGAGAAGTATGTTGAAAGACTCAGGGATAAATTTGCTGAATGTGATGAAACATACATATTTATTTCTCCGGGAAATCATGATTATATCACGGAACATTCTCCGTATATGAGAGAAAATTACTGGCCGGATAATGTATATATATTTAAAGGCGGATGGGAAGGAGTGGAAATTGAGGAAGAGGGAGTGAGCATCTGGGGAGCTGCATTTGAAGAAATGTACGAACGGGAAGGAATGATTGGGAAATGTGATGATGATGGAAATATTCATCTGGGAGTATTGCATGCGGATATAAGGCCGGATTCCCTATACAATCCTATAAGTAAAAAACAGATAAGGGAAAGTAATATTGATTATCTGGCTCTTGGGCATATACATGAACGCACAAATCCTGCAAAAGAAGGAACGACGTGGTACTGTTACAGTGGGTGTCACGACGGCAGGGGATTTGATGAGCAGGGAGAGTGTGGTATATATGTGGGTGAGGTCTGGAAGGGCGGATGCAACATGGAGTTTGAGGAGACAGCAGGACGCAGATATTATAGTATGAGGGTGGATATATCTGATATGGATACGGATGAGGAGGTTGCAGAATATATAGAAAATAATCTTAAGGGAAATGAAGATGATATATATAATATAGTTTTGTGTGGTAATACAAATGGCAGATATAAACCGGATGAGGAAAATATCCGTGGGATGACAGATGTTTTTTTCAGCATGGTAGTGTCAGAGTATCAGTCGGAAGATTATACGCAGATAGCAAATGAGAATACGGTAAGGGGAGAGTTTGTCAGAAGAATGTTAAAAAGTGGAGATATGGAGGCACTTGATATCGGACTCAGGGCATTTGACATGGAGGTCGGATATTATGAAGATTAATAAAGTGTACATAAAAGGTTTTGGCAAGTTAAAGGATTATGAGATAGAATTTGAGGATGGATTTCAGGTTATCGGTGCAGAAAACGAATTTGGCAAATCGACCATTATGGAATTTGTCGGTATGATGTTTTATGGAAAAAAATCAGGAGGCCAGAATCTTTTAAAAAATACAAGGTTAAAATACCGTCCGTGGTCAGGGGGAGAAATGGGCGGAATGATAGAATTTGAATACAGGGGAGATATTTATAGAATAGAGAAATCATTTGGAAAGTCAGCCTACACCGATAAGCAGCTTATAATAAACTTAACGGATGATAAAAGGATAGAACTGCCGCAGGGAACAGAAGCAGGAATGTACTTCTGGGGAATGGATGCAGATGCGTTTGAACGTTCTGTATTTATCAGGCAGAGCAGGATGGATTATAAGTCCGGTGATAAGGACTGTATAATGGAAAATATCGGACGCAGCGTAATGGAGGAAAATGATAATTCCCAGGATGCACTTAAAAGAATCAGAATTGCAAAAGAAGAACTGGTATCAAAAAGCGGAAGGACGGGAAGAATTACAGAGCTGAAAAAAGAGAGAACCGCATTGGAAAGGGAATACGTGGCATCAGAAAAGAAGAATATGCTGCTGGATGAACAGGCAGAGGAAGCAGAGCATATAAGAAATGCAATTGAAAGTGCCAAAATTAAGGAAGACATACAAAGAATTGATGCGATACTGGTGGGAGAAAATGAGGATAGGGACTATTCATCAGGGAAGTCAAAATACTTATGGATTGTGGCAGTTATCTTTTCGGTATTCTTTATTGCCGCAGCCGTTATGTACAATATGGTATTTATAGCAGGTGCAGTTATATCGCTGCTTGCGGGGGCTTTATATAACCGTGGTGGTGACAGACCTGATGACAGTCCTGTCATATACAGGGCAAAGATGGAAAAATCGGCGTTAATCAATAAAAAAAATAAAATAAAAGTTTTAGATAAGTATGAAGATATGCCGATAAATAAATTAAAATCAGAACTTTCAAAGTGTGAAAGAAATCTGGGTCTGAGAACGGACACGGAACATTTGAAAAGTAAAATTTCTGAACTGGATAATAAACTCGTTGATATGACTAAATACTACGAGGCACTTGTGCGTGCACAGGAGGTACTCGGGGACATATTAGATGACAGGAGAAGAAATTACTCACCTGAGCTTAATAAAAGGGCAGGGGAAATATTTGAATGTATTACATCAGGAAAATATAATAAAGTGATGATTGGCAGTGAATATAATCCCATGGTAACAGAAGCGGGAGATTACAGCAGCAGGGAATGGCAGTACCTGAGTAAAGGAACTGCAGAACAGATGTATCTTGCGGTGAGGCTTGCCATAGCTGAATACATGTCATCGGATGATACATTTCCGATAATGATGGATGATGTGCTTGAGAGTTACGATGATGAACGACTTGAGGAGACAATGAAGTACTTAAAGCAACTTGGTAAAAAACATCAGATTATATTGTTTACCTGTCATGGAAGTATATTAAGACTTGGAAAATGATAAGGAGGAAGAACGATGAAGACAACAGGAATAGTAATATGCAATTATAATAAATGTGATTATGTGCTTGGATGTATACAGAGTGTTCTTGAATCTAAAACGGACGATTATGATTTGTACGTTGTGGATAATGCATCCACTGATGATTCTGTTGAGAAGATACAGGAGTTATACGGAGACAGATTAAATCTTATAGTAAATGAAGAAAATCTTGGCGGTTCAGGCGGATTCAATACAGGAATAAGAAAAGTGGTAAGTGCAGGATATAAGTATGTGTGGTGCCTTGACAATGATGTGCTTGTAGATGAGGAGGCATTGACATATCTTGTTAAGTTTCTCGATGAACATGAAGAGACGGGAATGGTCGGTTCGAAGGTATATCATATGGAGAATCCGGATTATGTTCAGCAGTTTGGAATAACTATAGATTTTAATGAGCTTTGTGTGGAGGCAAAATATTTAAATGAGTTCGAGGACGGCACAATGCCTGAGGTGGTATATTCAGATGCGGTGGCTGCATGTTCTGTTCTCGTGAGAACTTCTCTTATAAAAGAAATCGGTCCAATGCCTGAGGCAAACTTTTTATACTGGGATGATACTGAGTGGGGTTACAGATGCAACAAGGCAGGATACAAAGTAGCGTCATATGGAAAATCCAAGGTACTTCATGCCATGGGAGCCAAAAAGGAAAGTGTGAATACATTTCCGGTTTATTACGCATGGAGAAACTGGACAAACTTTTTCATAAAATATACACCTGAAGAGGATATGGAAAGAGTGGCTGAGACATTTATACAGTCTGTATTTGAGATAGTGTACGGCGGGTATTACCGCGGCGAATACAATAAGGCAAAGACGGTAATGTACGCCTATGATGATGCACTTCACGGAGTATACGGAAAAGCTCCGGCTGATAAAATATTTGACATTGATTATAACCATTCAAAGCTTCAGAAACTTGTTGAAGGCAAAGAAGTCATTTATATTGAAAACACAGGTCATGAGGCACTGGGTGAGAGAGTGGCTGAAAAGATACTGGACTTTAATCCTGGCGTAAAAATCATATATGAGCCGGTGGAAGATGTTGAACCTCAGCTTTTTATAAAATTATGCAATTATATATTTGCCCTCAGGGTGACGGAGGATAAGGTTGTATATATAGATGAGGATGAAAACATTTTAAGTGACAGTCAGGATGAGATTAAGGTGCGTAATTACAATATTAGCAAACAGGCATTTATGTTTAGTCAGAAGCCGCTGTTTATGTTGCTTGCAGACAAATTAAAAAACAGTGGGGGTAATGTATGAATCTTGAACATTTGAAATATATTTTTGCGATTGAAAAGTACGGTTCGATATCCATGGCTGCCAGACAGCTGTATGTGGCACAGCCGAATCTCAGCAGGGCAATAAAAGAGTTTGAAGAAGAGTATGGAATAAAAATATTTGAACGGACTTCAAAGGGAGTGGCGGTTACACCTGAGGGAAGACGTTTTATAGAGAAACTCAGAGATATTCAAAAGGGAATAGATTCATTGTTTGATGAATTTGTGAATGAAAAAAATGATGAGATAACCTTTAAAATATCAGGTCCAAGGGCAACATATATATCTGAGTTGTTTGCAAAGTACATAGATACCATTAAGGACAGTGAGAGAATAGCCATACGGTATTCTGAGACAAACTCCATACAGACTATTCAGAATGTCATAGAGCATGATTATGATGTGGGTATTATAAGATATGCAAAAAAGTATGAAAAATTTTATAAGTCACGTATGAAATATAAAGGAATAGAATATGAGAAATTAAAGGAATTTGAATTTATTCTGATGATGAGCCGGGAAAATCCGTTAGCCTGTAAGGATGAAATAGGTGAGGAAGATTTAAAAGGGCAGATAGAGCTGGTACATGGAGATAATGCCCTTCCAAACGGAAACTACATAGACATCGATTATGAGATAAACGATAAGTTTATCAATCATAAAAGAATCTATATATACGAAAGGGCAAGTCAGTTTGAGATAATGCATCAGGTGAATAATTCGTACATGTGGACTTCAAAAGTGCCGGATGACGTTCTTGAGAGATGGGGACTGGTCCAGAGACGCTGCAGAGGTGTTGATTATGCCATGAGGGATTATCTCATATATAATCATGATAAAAAGCATCAGTGTGATGAATTTATTAACTTTTTGAAAAGTAATATATAAATAAATATATGATAAATACAAAGGTGGTATATCGAAAAAGATATATCACCTATTTGTTATTAATATAGGAAAAAACTCGAAAAGTGTGATATAAAAATAGGTATTTGGAAGTGAGAAATGGAGGCATAAAAAATGGAAGAATTGGGAACTTCGTTACCGTTGTGGTCATGTATTCCTTTTGCGGGAATGTTGCTTAGTATAGCTATTGTTCCGTTGATTAAAGGAGAATGGTGGGAGAAGAATAAAAAATGGGCGGTTATTTTCTGGTCAGCACTTTTTATTATCCCTTTTGCCATAAAATATGGCTTTATGGTTGCGGGAGAGGCAGTATCAGAAGTTATTGTAGGTGATTATTTAACATTTATTGTATTGCTGTTTGGACTTTTCTGTGTAGCAGGAAATATAAGTCTTGACGGAGATCTGGCAGGAAGCCCGAAGGTTAATGTGGTAATGCTGCTTATCGGTACATTACTGTCAAGCTGGATAGGAACAACCGGAGCCAGTATGCTTATGATAAGACCAATCATAAGAGCTAATAAATGGCGTTCGAGAAAAGCACAGATTATAGTATTTTTTATCTTCCTTGTTTCAAACATCGGAGGATGTCTTACACCAGTAGGTGATCCGCCATTGCTTATGGGATTTACTTACGGAATAGGTTTCTTCTGGAGCCTGAGATTATTACCGCTGATGCTTTTGAACACACTTATATTACTTATTGTATTTTATGCAATCGACAGACGTGCATATAGAAAAGATCTTGCAGCAGGTTTGAGACCAGAGGTTAAGGAAACTCATGAGCCGCTCAGAATAACAGGATTACATAATATTATTTTTATCATTTTAATAGTTGTGGCTGTTATCTTAAGTGGTACATTACCAAAGGTTAATCCGGTATTTGGAAAAGGAATTACAATACTCGGAACAACATTCAGCATTGCATCAATGATAGAGGTAGCACTGATTCTTATATCAGCACTTCTGGCATTTAAGACAACTAAGAAAGAAGTACGTCAGAAGAACCATTTTACATGGGATGCTATACAGGAAGTTGCAGTATTATTTATCGGAATATTTATAACAATGATTCCGGCACTCATGATATTGAAAGCAAGAGGAGGAGACCTTGGACTTACAGAGCCATGGCAGTACTTCTGGATAACAGGATGTCTGTCATCATTCCTTGATAACACACCTACTTATCTTGTGTTCTTCACAACAGCAGCTTCAATGGGATATACAGCCGGTATTACAACAGCACTCGGTGTTATACCTAAGGTAACACTTATGGCTATATCAGTAGGAGCCGTATTTATGGGAGCAAACACATACATCGGTAATGCACCGAACTTTATGGTACGTTCCATTGCAGAGGAAAATGGTATAAAGATGCCGTCATTCTTTGGATACATTTTATGGTCGTTATGTATACTGGTGCCGGTATTTATAATAGATATGCTGGTATTCTTCATTTAATTAAGAGAATGTAAAACAGAATATAACATATAAAAAATGGTTATCACCGGAATTGGTGATAACCGTTTTTGTGTGTAAAGATTAGATTTCTTTATGACCGTATGCAAGTTTTACCATTTTTTCAAGAATGTCTACAGTACCGTCGATGCCATAGCATGCGGTGTTGATACACAAATCGTAGTTGTCTGAGTGTCCCCAGTGACGGCTTGTGTAATAGTTGTAGTACGCTTTTCTTTCTTTATCCTTTTTATGTACAAGAGTCATTGCCTTATCCTTTGGAAGTTTAGAGCATGCCATCTCATGTTCAACCCTGTCCTCAAAAGGAGCACCGATGAATATTGATAAACGTGGAATGCCTGCATGTTCAAGTACTACGTCTGAACAACGTCCCATGATAACTGCGTTTCCTTTAGAAGCAATTTCCTGAATATAAGCACTCTGTGCAAAAAACAGAGAGTCGTTTGCTGAGAAACCAAAAATATTTAATGGATTCCTGTCGAAAAAAGATTCCTTTCCGGCTTTTTCATCATGGTCAGATACGACCTTAATGTTAGCATTAAAATGTTCTGAAGCCATCTTGATGATTTCGTTATCATAATAAGAAATATTAAGTCTTTCGGCAAGACGATAACCTATCTCATGTCCGCCGCTTCCGTATTCACGTCCTATACAGATTATCATGTTGTTGTTTTCTGCAAATCTGTTTTTTACATTTGAAATATTACTTAAGAAAGAATCAGGTAATACAGTAACAGGAATGTATTCATCTATCATTTTTCTGATTTCATCAAGCTCAGCTCTGTATTCTTTTACTTTCGCATTGTCCTCTATAGTGTTAATCATATTAGATATAAGAGTTGTTTCGTCTTTAAGAAAGTGTTTCTTATCCTGCTCAATCTGCTGAGCCATATGTTTAATTGATAATTCCCTGCCGGCAGGAAAAACCTTTCCCATTGTACTAACCGTGGATTCGTAGACTTTTACGTCAAGATCATATAATTTAGATGCTATTTCTTTTGCTATGTGTTTGTCACTCATAGTCTCGCCTCCTGATTGTTATGTTTTAGATGATTTTACCACAAAATTTAAGCATTATAAATAAGAAATTTTTAAATGACAGCTAAATTTGCAGTTGCACACATAGATTTAAAAGGTATAATAAAAACTGCAAAGAAATGGAATGGAGAACGTTATGAGTAAATTAAAAAAAATAGAAGCAATATTGCAATACGTTGCGGTTATTACAGTGCCGGTACTGTGTTTCTGGCTGCTTGAAAGCTTTATGTACAATCCGGCAGAGTTTATGACAAGGGAAGCGTGGATTCTTAACATAATATTTTATTATGCCGTGTTTGCGGTTTTATATGCGATTACCGGAAATATAAGTGTAGGACTTATGATAGAGACCGTGCTGTCAGTGATTATCGGAATTGCCAATTATTTTGTCACGGAATTTCGTTCATCTCCCATAGTACCGTGGGATATATTATCGTTAAAAACAGCTTTTAGCGTGTCGGATAATTACAGCTTTGATATCACCGGAGATATGATATGGAAAATAGCAGGTGCAGGAGTCATTATAATATTTCTTGCACTTGTGTACAGGAAAAGTCCGGGAAGTATAAAGGTAAGGGCAGCTAAAAGAATTTCGGCGGCGGCTGCAGGGGTAGCTTTAGTTATTTCGCTTACATTTGCAGTGCAGCAGGAGTCGGTTATGGAATGGGCAGACCTTGATAACACATTGTTCACTCCGAAAGTCATGCACAGGGAAGACGGACTTGCCGTAATGTTTATGATGGATATGAAGTACATGAATGTGTCAAAGCCATCGGGATATTCAGGGGAGCAGGCAGAAAAATGGTTATCAGAATATGAAGATAAAGACGCAGAGAATGTAAAAGAGGATGAACTTCCCAATATAATAGTTATAATGGATGAGTGTTTCTCCGATCCTCTGGTTCTTGCACAATTCACCACAGAGGAGGACTACATGCCGTTTGTACATAAGCTTAGAAACGGGTATGAAAATACGGTATCTGGAAATCTTCACGTGTCTGTGGTAGGAGGTAATACCGCAAATACAGAATTCGAATTCCTGACAGGCAATACCATGGCATCTCTGCCGTCCGGTTCAGTACCGTATCAGCAGTACATAAAGTCCGAGATACCTTCAATGGTGTCATGGCTTAAGAGCATCGGTTATACAACAAATGCGGTTCACCCGTTTTATGCATCCGGATGGAATCGTGATAAGGTGTACGGTTATATGGGATTTGACAATACTTATTTTAAGGATTCCTTTGGCGATGATGCAGAGATAATAAGAAAATATATAAGTGACAGGTCGGCATTTGAAAAAGTTTATGATATACAGAAAAGCTGCGACGGACCATCATTTACATTTTTGGTTACAATGCAGAATCACGGAGGTTTCGGACAGTCGTATGCGGGATTTAATCCTGATGTGATAATAAACGGAACAACATCAAGATTTCCTAAAAATTATCTGTCGCTTATGAAAATAACGGATAAGGCTTTGGAGAATTTTATCAGTGAGCTGTCAGAATCGGATGAGAAAACAGTTGTGGTTTTCTTTGGAGATCACCAGCCTAATGACATTATTGTAAATCCGCTTTTGGAATTGAATAAAAAAAATTGTGATACTCTCGGTCAGAATGAAATATATAAAAGGTATGAGGTTCCGTATATAATGTGGGCGAATTTTGACATAGATGAGGAGACAAATCTTGACATAAGTCCTAATTATCTTGGTGCTTTAATGTTAAGTAAATGTAAAATTCCTGCATCTGAATATCAGAACTTTTTACTTGAACTCAGGGAAAAAGTTCCGGTTATATCAACACAATACACAGTCGGCACAGACGGCGAAGAACCGGATAAAAAACTTTTAGATAAATACAAAAAGCTACAATATTATGAATTATTTGACCGATAAGATTCAGGTGTCAAAAGGGTGCTACGCACCAGTCAAACACAATATGTGATATTGCAAGCCGGCTTGCAAATACACATACTTGTGTTGGCTAGTCCCCGTAGGGGCTTTTGACACCTGAATCCTGATAATGAACATTTATCAGTTTACAATGTACTAAATGCATGTTAAACTGTTGAGGTAACAAACAGGAGGAGAAAAACATTATGCCACATTCATCAGGAGGGGGATCACACGGGGGAGGCTCTCATCATTCTTCACACAGTTCGTCGGGAGGAAGTTCGGGAAGCAGTGGAACAATACCAAGAGTAAGACATACGGCATTTGCCGGGTCAAAGAGATATGTGTATTATAAGAAAAATAAACCGGAATATATTTACGCCAATTTTAATCCGGGCGAGAAACAGAGTAAAGCCAGATATTTTCTGTTACTGTTTTATATCCCGTTTGTTATAGCGGGTATCAGTATGCTTATCAGTGCCGTAAGAGTGCCGCATAAGCTGAGCACCGATTATAATACGGATATAGTTATTGATGACAGGGCAGGCGTTATAAGCGCTGAAGAAGAACAGAGCATAGATAGAACATTTAAAAAGTTTTTTGAAAAGACCGGAATTACCCCGGCGGTCATCACTGTTAATAATGAAGACTGGCAGAGTAACTACACGAATCTTGAGAATTATGCGTATGAGTTGTATGTAACATCGTTTACGGATGAGAAACACTGGCTTATAGTTTATTCACAGCCGTTTAGCAATAATGACAGTTCGTTTACGGACTGGTACTGGGAAGGAATGCAGGGAAATGATACGGATAACATTATTACGACTGATGTGGCGGATAATTTTACCGATGATTTTCACAGGAAACTTCTTAAGAATGAAACATATACAGTTGGAAGCGCAATAGATTCCACGTTTAGTGAGTATACACCGGATATAATGAATACTTCTATTAATTTTGGAGCACTGCCGGGAGCAATAATTTTGCTTGTATTTATTACATTTCATGCTTCCCTTATGTTAGGAATAACACCGGGAACCATAAAATACAGAAAAGCCATTGAATGTCCGAAAGGGGCAATGGAATATAGATGCACATACTGTGGTGGAATATACGTGGTTGGAACGTGCATATCGTGTCCACACTGTGGGGCACCGGTTGTCAAAAAAGACGACTTGGAACTATTTAATAACATTTAAGGAGGAATTTTGAAGATGTATAAGGTTAGTAATTTATACGACAACACAAATATGAAAATGATTGCCGAAAAAGGCGCATTTCAGGTATTTGAACATGAAAAGGATTTAAGTGTATCACCTTCAAGTGCGATAACAGCTTACTTTTCATCAGAGATGAACGTAAGAAGGAGACAGGTGCTTATAAACCTGAATGGCAATTCAGCTACAGTTCAGGCAGGAGCAATGCAGTGGATGCTCGGAGACGTGCAGATGGAAACGGGTGTAAAGGGAGTGGGAAACTTCCTTGGAAAGATGGTTTCATCAGCAGTCACAAAAGAAACAGCAGTTAAACCTATATATACAGGTAAAGGTGTAATGATGCTTGAACCTACATATAAACACATCATACTGGTAGATGTATCAGAGTGGGGCGGAATAGTGCTTGATGATGGATTATTCCTTGCCTGTGATTCAAATCTCCAGCAGAAAGTTGTAGCACGTTCAAACATTTCATCAGCAGTGCTGGGTAAAGAAGGATTATTTAATTTAAGCCTTCGAGGTGACGGTATAGCAGTACTTGAAAGTTCAGTTCCACAGCAGGAATTAATAGAATTTGAACTAAATGACGGTTGTATAAAGATAGATGGAAATATGGCAATAGCATGGTCAGATACTCTTAGCTTTACAGTTGAAAAATCAGGTAAGAGTCTTCTTGGTTCAGCAGTATCAGGTGAAGGATTTGTAAATGTTTACAGAGGAACAGGTAAAATCCTCATGGCACCTACAGCGTAAAGGAGAACAGATATGGTAAAAGAGAGTAATCTTTATGACAATTCTAATATAACAGTGTTAGAAGAAATGGGTGGATTGGAAGAATATTTTGCAGCTAAGATGAATGTAAGAAGAAGACAGGTAATAGTTGAACTTAATGGAAACAGTTGTACTTTGCAGGCAGGAGCAATGCAATGGATAAGTGGTGATATAGAGATGTCATCGGGAATCAAGGGCGTTGGAAATTTCCTTGGCAAGATGGTATCGTCTAAAGTGACAGGCGAGACAATATCAAAACCTGTCTACACAGGTACAGGTAAAGTGATGCTTGAACCTACATATAAATATATATTACTTATAGATGTGTCAAAATGGGGAACAATAGTACTTGATGACGGAATGTTCCTTGCATGTGATTCGACACTTAAACAGAAAGTGGTAGCCCGCTCAAATGTTTCATCGGCAGTGCTTGGTGGAGAAGGTTTGTTTAATCTGTCCCTCACAGGAGACGGAGTTCTTGTATGTGAAAGCTATGTTCCTATGGAAGAGCTTATAGAGATTGAGCTTGAAAATGATACTATGAAAATAGATGGAAATATGGCGGTTGCATGGTCAGGTTCGTTAGACTTTACTGTTGAAAAGGCAGGAAAGAGCCTTGTCGGTTCGGCAATGTCAGGAGAGGGATTTGTAAACGTTTACAGAGGAACAGGAAAGATCCTTATGGCACCGACTATAAAGGATAGTGCAATGACAACACCGGATGCATCTGACAGTTCACAGGCTGAGAGTACATCAGGCTCACCAGCTGTAGGAAAAGCGGTTAAAGTGCTCGGAAATGTTCTGGATTTCCTTGATTAAATAAACTAAATAAAATAGAATTTTATCTCACATAAGATTAGTAAAAACACTGATTTTATGTGGGATTTTTTATTATTTGAAATTATTCGGTGGGGTATAAATGTGAAAAAGAAAATTATGGCAATGGTTATTATTGCACTGACGGCTGCTTCGGCAGCGGTTGTATTTATGTCATCAGGGGAGGAGGCAGTAAATAAAACAGAAGAATATAAGTGTACAATTAAAAGAGAAAGTGTTCAGGAGTCGGATAAGGATATACCGGTGATTAATATAGAGTGCGGATGTGAAGTGGGCAGGGATGAATATGTACAGGCACATATCGCCACATCAGATCAAATCATAAATGAGGATATGAAAATTAAAGTCAGAGGTCATACAACAGCATATGGTAAGAAAGTTCCGTATAATATAAAATTTGATTCTAAGAAAAATATGTTTGGCATGGGCAGTTCAAAGAAATGGTGTCTTGTTGCCAACATGTATGACCCGTCTCAGATGAGGAATAAGCTTGCACTTGATTTTGCGGCAAATCTCGGCATGGATTATGTCTCGAAATGTGAATATGCAGAGCTTTATTATAACGGAGAGTATCGGGGAATATATCTTCTTTGTATGCCTGTAAATGTGGGTAAGGATAAAGTTGACTTTGCC